>NZ_JBARYM010000616.1:0-5269 GCF_049647865.1 Tunicatimonas sp.
GTGCAGCCCGATGCTATGGAACGTCACGGCTTTGACCACTACTGTATGTGGACCGGCTACGAAACCGGAGTGGAAGCCAGTGCCGAGCGCTACTGGAATCCGTACATCTTTACCAAAACCGGCAGTAAAACCTAACCCGATGCCTTTGGACCAGATGTGTTTAAAGATTTTATTATCGATTTCATTCACGAGCACCGCGATACGGCTATGTTTATCTACTATCCGATGGTGCTCACGCATACGCCACTGGTGAACCCACCCGGTAGTTCTGCCGAAACTAACCTAGAAAAACATAAAGCAATGGTGCGCTACACCGACGCAATGACCGGCGAAATTATTCAGGCTCTGGAAGATGCCGGAGTACGGGACAATACCATCATTATTTGGACAACTGATAACGGTACCGCCCGAGGCATTGAAGGAACACTAAATGATCACCAAGTAGCGGGAGGAAAGGGATTGACCGTGGAAGCTGGTATCAATGCCCCCTTTATTGTAAGCTGTCCGGGCAAAGTACCCCAAGGCGAAGTGTCCGATGCGCTGATTGATTTCTCGGATTTGCTGCCTACCTTTTTGGATATCGCCGAAAGCGAAGTGCCCGCCGGCCACATAACCGACGGAGTTTCCTTCAAAGATGTGATATACGGCGAAACTTCCGATACGGAACGGACCTGGATACTGAGCATGGGCGGAGGAAACAACGCCCGCCTGACCGAAAACGGGGTAGAGAACGAATACCGCTTTCGCGACCGAGTACTGCGAAATAAGCGGTACAAGCTGTACGTAGATACTAATGGACAAGTCGCGCAATTTTATGACTTAGAAACTGACCCGTACGAGCAACACGACTTATTCACTAATTTTCCTTCAGAAGAAGCGCAGAAAAGCTACAAGCATCTAACCTCAGTCATAAAAGCTTTTCCTGAGCAGGATAGCGACCCTCGCTACGTTCCATTGCCGCCTCAAGCCTGGGACGTAGATGTTACCGCTAAGAGTCAGGTGTGGAAGAAGTAGCCATAACCACTTATTTTTAATTGATATACTATCTTATTTTACCAAATAACAGCAGAAAATAACCCTCCCAATTTTTTTATTCTTTATGTTTGTGGGCCATGAGCAACGAGTTATCATTTGCGGTTATTGGCTGTGGGTTCTGGGCCCAGTATCAGATTGCGGCTTGGCAAGAGCTAGCCGGAGTCAAACTAGTAGCGGTTTGCGATCAGAGCGACGAAAGAGCCCAGCAGACAGCGAAGAAGTTTGGGGTCTCCAACTACTATACTGATGCCAAGAACATGCTGGAGCAGGAGTCGCTGGATTTTGTGGATATTATCACGACTATAGAAACCCACCAGAAATTTACGCAGTTAGCAGCTCGGCACCAGCTACCGGCTATCTGCCAAAAGCCCTTCGCCCCGGATCTGGATACTGCCCGTCAGATGATTATGGCGCACCGTGCGGCGGGAGTACCATTGTTTGTCCACGAGAATTTCCGTTGGCAAGCTCCTATCCGCCGGGTGAAATCAATACTGGATTCGGGAGAGATTGGCGAAGCGTTTAAGGGGCGGGTTACCTTCACCTCGGCCTTTCCGGTGTTTGATAATCAGCCCAATTTGGCGGAGCTAGATAAATTTATTCTGGCCGACGTTGGTTCGCATACACTAGATATGGTTCGCTTTCTGTTTGGGGAAGCGGTCAACCTACGCTGCCTCACTCAACGAGTAAATCCAAATATTGCCGGAGAGGATGTAGCGAATGTGTTGCTGGAAATGGAAAGCGGAGTGCACTGCTACGCCGAGATGTCTTACGCCTCGGTGCTGGAGAAGGAAGTCTTTCCGCATACCCTACTGCTGGTTGAAGGAAGCAAAGGCTCCGTTCGCCTGGATCATAACTACCGTATTACTGTGACCAACCGCGAAGGAAGCTACCGCAAAGTAGCCACTCCCAAAAAGTACGACTGGGCTAATCCCGATTATGCGTTGGTACACTCCAGCATGGTAGATATTAATAAGAACTTTTTAACCGCACTACAAAATGGCACCAAGCCCGAAACCACCGCCGCCGATAACTACCGAACCCTACAGCTCGTCTACGAATGCTACCGCTCCGCCAAAATGAAGCAAGTCATCACACTAGAAGAACCGATATTCTCTTAAATAAAGTGTTTTTGTGCGTAGTTATTAGTTTAGAGTTTTGAGTTAGGCTATTTTGAACTTTGAACTTAAAATCCTAAACACCTTTAACACTATAACACCCTAATACCAAGCACTATAATACCATAAAGACATTATGCCTACCCCCCGTCCCATCCGCGCTACTTACTTAATTGAAACTGCTTTTCCGCTGGAGCAAGCCACTGAGATGATGGCGGGTGAGCAATCGTCGGGTACGTTTGTGAAGACTCCGGGCGAGACCGATGAGCTAAAAGAAAAACATGCAGCGCATATTGAAGGTATTGAGGTAGTCGGCGAAACCAATCAGCCCTCCTTGCCGAAAGCTAGAGTGCCGAAAGGAGTCACTAATCCTACGTACCAACAGGCGAAAGTTACGCTTTCCTGGCCGTTAGAGAATGTAGGGGTGAACTTATCTAACCTGATGGCTACCGTAGCGGGCAATCTGTTTGAACTGGCTCCGTTCTCCGCGCTTAAGCTGCTAGAGATTACCGTACCGGCGGATTACCAGAAAGCCTACCCCGGCACCCAATTTGGAACGGCTGGAACACGGGAGCTCATCGGGATGGATGACCGTCCGATTATCGGCACTATTATTAAACCTAGTGTAGGGCTTAGCCCGGAGCAAACCGCCCGGCAGGTAGAAACGCTCATTGAGGCCGGACTGGACTTTATTAAAGATGATGAACTAATGGGCGACTCGCCCCACTCCCCTTTCGAGCAGCGGGTAGATGCGGTGATGAAGGTAATCAACCGCTACGCCGACCGGCACGGCAAGAAATCTATGTTTGCCTTTAACCTTAGCGGCGACATTGACGATATGCTCCGTCGCCACGATTACGTACTGAAGCAAGGCGGCACCTGCGTGATGGTTAGTCTCAACTGGGTAGGAATCAGCGGCGTAGCTAAACTACGGCAGCACTGCCAGCTACCCATTCACGGGCACCGCAACGGCTGGGGGCTGTACTCCCGTTCTGAGGCTATTGGACTGGATTTTCCGGTGTATCAGACGATCTTTTCGCTGGCCGGTGCCGATCATATTCATACCAACGGTATCCGCAATAAGTTCTGCGAAACCGACGAATCCGTACTTCGTTCGATCAAATCTTGCCTGAATCCTACCGGCGGAGGATACCCGGTAACCCCAGTGATTTCTTCGGGGCAATGGGCCGAGCAGGCGCACGATACGTATCAGGCGATGCAAAGTGCCGATTTAATGTACCTCTGCGGGGGCGGCATTACCGGTCACCCCGGCGGATTAGCTGCCGGAGTCCGCAGCATCCAATTAGGTTGGGAAGGAGCTATGAAAGGGCAAACGATCTACGATCTTCAAGACCAGCATCCGGAAATTCAGCAGGCCATCGAACTTTACGGAAACAAGTGATAATTGAAAGTGGATGATTGATAGTGGACAGTGGACAAGAAGTAACTTTCCATTGTCCATTTTCCCCTTTCCATTTTCAACTATCCATTATTCACTGATTTAGGCGGGAACAATAATCCCCAGTACTTCCAGCAATTGAGGGTCATCTTTGAGCGCCATCTTGGCAACCCGGCTAAACTCCTGCTGCCAAACCCTTAATTCAGCTAACGCCTCGTTGCGCTTCTGGGTGGTCGACTCGGCAGCTCCTTTGCACTGAAGACGTCGCTCCCGTAGGCTAACTAAGGTATCAACCATCGCTTTGGCCTGAGTAAGTTCGTCTGCTTTAATGCCCAGCTTAGCCATATCCTTATTCCCGGCAATAACTTGGTAGAAGTCTTCGGCCTGATCCAGAATATCGGTAATGCGGTTGGGGACAGAACGATTGAGTCGTAGCCGCTCTAAAGTAGCCGCATCGTTTCGGTACAGTGTTTTGGCTACTGCCCGGTGCTCCCGGTACTGCTGCTGAAAGGCGGTCCAGTCGGTACGCCACTGCCGGTCTACATCTTTCTTAGTAGAGTAATCCTGCTTTTTGGACTGTTGGGCTAATTGCGTATTGGCCAGCAGGGTGGCGGCTTCATCAATCTTTTGAGCCGAGTAGCCCCACTCGGTCAGTTTTTGTAAAATAGCAGGGTTACCTTTCGCATTACGAATCATCGCCTGCGCGCCCTTTAAATGATTATTAATCGACTGCTTTTTCATCGTATTCTGTGGTTTTAGTTAATAAATAGCAAACCAAAATTTGCCGCGAGCCGTCATTGCGATCCGCTTAAGGCGGGGAAGCAATCTCCTTCATAGAACCTCCTGTGACAATAAGTGGGAGACTGCTTCGTCATTTTGTTCCCGCACGGTGTCCGCTCGCAGTGACGATAAATGGAGGAAATTACTCTTACAATATTAACCAATGCAGTCGTAGGCCACCACTTACTTTCAGGCGAAGTATTACCTGTGTAAGTTTAATTGATTGGGGTAGGATGTAAGGTGAAGAAGCTTCCTGTCTTTTAACTTTTAAATAAGGTATTCACCAATTTTTCTTTACCTAAGGAGAAGCTTTTGATAGCAGATTAAGAAATGGTTAATACGGGGCAGTACGTTAAATGTGAATTGAGGTACTGCCCCACAATAAGTGGTGCTTAAACACCAAATTTCTCACTTCTCTCGTTTAAGGCGTTGCTTCATCAACTCATTATAGTACACATCTTCAATAAACCCCTATTTCACGAAGTGCTTTTAACACGATCCCAACTTCTCCAGAGCTTCAACTTGGAAGTAAAGTATTATTTCTTCTGTTACTGCTACTAAACGGGCATTTTTTAGACTTGCACTAAAGTAGCTAGGTAGGTAGGTATTTTGTAATTTGTATCCTCTATTCGAAAGGGAATATAATGATGCTGGTGAACAAAACATTTTTCTAAAAACGAGCTGATATAAAAGAAATAACGGAGACTAGTCGCCATTATCATATGTTGTATGCTACATAAAAATAACCTGATGAAGACTCTACTAACACTTCTAATCCTTCTCTCCACCATTATGGTGTGTAAATCTCAACATAGAAAAAGCATTGACTTTTCCAGTTCATCTTGGTCTGAAACACTTCAAAGAGCAAAGAAAGAGACTAAGCCTATTTTTCTCTATGCCTATACTCCTTCTTGCCACTTTTGCCGACAGATGGAGAAAG
>NZ_JBARYM010000617.1:0-3292 GCF_049647865.1 Tunicatimonas sp.
GCTCCAAAGTGCGAGCATAATTAATCCAATCAGTAGAAACGGGGCTCCTAGCAGTGTTAAGAAATTAGAAATTTTAGGAATTAGCCCTGCTTCTTGTTCCAACGGAAATAACAACCGGAGTAGCACATCGCTCCAGAGGGCGTAGAAGCCGAAGGCATACATCATGACCAAGTAGTATTGTAGCAGTCGCACCGCCGGAAGGGAAGCTCGTTCCCGAAGGCGGAAAAATACCATCACGCCCCCTACGGTGAGGCCCAAACATATGATGAAACATACCCAAGTCAGCAGCCGCTGAATATCCATAGCGTTCGGTAATAATGATGATCCAAATATACCCCCTACGTTGGTATTAGCTAGCCTACGAAAGTAGTGAATTAGCAAAACACTACTTTAGTAGCTGGTGGATTTGACGTCTTTTCCCTTCATTTGAGCATACTTTTTACTTAACACACCAAAAAAATGGAAACTGTAAATAACAACATTCAACCTACTTGGCGCGGTAGCCTTTCTCACGGATGGGAAACGATGAAGCGCTACTTCCTCCCTCTGTTCTTAGTAGTCATTGTGCTGGCCGTCGCCGACATTCCACTCGAGTCAATTAGCGACAGCTTTGACGATGAGCGCGAACCCGGTGAGGATAATTTCATCGGCCCGTTCGGACGGATGCCCGTAATTTATGAAATTATGGTTATTGCCTACTGGCTATTATTTGTTCCGGTAATTGAGTACGGAGCCGATCTACTCTTTGTGCAGGCCGCTCGCCGAGAGGCAGTCAATGTAAAAGATATTATTATTGGTTTTAACGACTACGTTACCATCATTCTGGCAAATCTGCTAGCCGGAGCATTAGTGGGGATTGCTACGATTGCACTAATCATTCCCGGTATTATTGTCGCCTGTCGGCTGGCTTTTGTATCGTACTTGGTAATGGATAAGGGACTGGACCCTATTGCCGCGGTGGAGGGAAGTTGGAAACTAACGCGAGGATACGGCTGGAAAATATTCGGTCTGGGAATTGCCTCGATCTTTATCTTCATTGGTGGTCTATTGCTGTTAATTGTGGGTACCATCCCCGCCGTCATCTGGATCAAATCATCTTTCGCTTCGCTCTACCAAGCCGCCATCGACGAAACGGATGAGACGCTGTACTTGCCTCCGCAAACGGCTTAAGCAATCGTTAGTGTGATGCGATGATTCTTCTATTAAAGAAAGACCTGCTCGGTAATCACTACCGGGTAGGACTTTCCTATTTAGAGCATATTTTAATTAAGCTGAATAACCATTAACCTGAGATAATCTGAATTTGGTACCAAGTAGCTCAATCAATATTGAAGTTAAACCCCCTAGGTGTTAGTAACTCCAAGCGTCCAATTATCTATTTAATCGTTGTTTCTTTCGGTTGAAAGGAAAAGTTACCTAACCAATCTAAAATCCTGATAGAGGCAAATTTACTGTGGTTGACACTTTAACTTTCAAAAAGTTGAATCTCGTAAGGAGCAATATGGCAGTTCAATAAATAATAAAGGTACGTATCCTCATTTGCCGATTTTATTACATACGGATCATTTTAAGCTCTTTCGTTACCTTTTCCACCATGGTCATAGTAGTTTTGTAAAACTTGGTTTCATTGGGTAATCTAATAGAAACGCAGATTGCATTGTTTTGTCGGTCGTGTTGAAGTAAACGTATACTATCAACCTTTATGTATTGCAACTAAACCAATTTTTACTAACTCTTAAAATCAAATGTTTATATGACTTTAGCTAAAAACTATCAAAAATTACAGGCAGAGGCCTTTAGTAACAAGTACCGCGAGGTGGTTGCTATTCAAGAAGTTGCTCTAGAAGAGCCTGTAGAAGAAGAAGTTTTAATTAAAAACCATTTTGCGGGGGTTAATGCCAGCGACGTAAATTTAATTGCTGGAAGGTACTTTGCTGACGCTCCGCTTCCCATCGATTTAGGATTTGAGTTTATCGGAAAAGTACAGGCAGTAGGGAGCAAGGTTAAACACCTCAAAACTGGGGATGCTGTGATGGGAATACAAGCGGGCGGTGGTTACCGGGAATACGTAACTCTACCTGCCGCCCAAGCTATACCCGTACCCGAGGTTTCTGCGGAGGTTATGTCGATGCTCACCGTCGGTCTGGCTGCTTCCATAGGGCTGGATATTGTAGGGGAAATGAAGAGTAATGAAACCGTACTGGTTACTGCGGCTGCCGGTGGTACTGGTCATATTGCCGTGCAACTAGCCAAACTAGCCGGAAACCACGTGATCGGCACCTGCGGTAGTAGCGAGAAAGCAGACCTACTTACCTCGCTAGGATGCGACCGGGTAATTAACTACAAAGAAGAGGATGTTGATGAAGTGCTAAGTACGGAGTATCCCGATGGTATCAATTTGGTCTTCGAGAATGTAGGAGGTAAGCTCTTTGATACTTGTGTAAACCACGTGGCAAAACTAGGTAGAATTGTGGTATGCGGCTTTGTAAGCGAATATTTACAGAAAGAAACTGTCACTTCACCTCGCATCTATCATCAACTGCTGTGGAAATCAGCCTCTATCCGCAGCTTTTTGTTTAGCGACTTTCCTGAGCAAATTCCTACTCATCTGCAAAAGTTGATAGGATTGATTTCGGAAGGAAAACTGAACGTTACAATAGATCCTAAAAAGTTTAAAGGTATTGATTGTGTTGTGGAAGCTATGGACTACTTATACAGCGGCAGCAACAACGGTCGGGTAGTAGTTGAATTGTAGTCTCTACTTTTAGGTAAATATCAATAATGGGTTTTCTGCTCAAATTATTTAAAAGTTCTACCAAGGCTTACGTGCCTGTAGTACTCATCCTTGGCCTAGTTCCGGTGTGCATTGTCGCTTTTCCGGGACTTAGGTCGGGGTCAATATTATTAGTACTAAGTCTTCTACAGATAGCTCTTTTAGGGTGGATTAGCCTACTTCTTAAGCACGTCATTTTTGTACCTCTCAAGTTGGGTAATCAGTTTTTGAGTGACAACAAACTAAAGCAATTCGCTGATCCTCGCTTACTAGCCCTATACCAGGAAAATGATCGACTTAAGAAAGAGATACACCGGGCGTCAGAATATGTCAAAGCTATTGAAGATCATGATAAGGATATTTCGGCAATTTATGCCGAGCAAGATCAGCATTCTCAACTGAAAGAGTCGCTAACAGGCTTACAGGCCCATTTGCAAAAGTTGGAACTGGAAGAAAAACAGAGGAACTGGGTAACTCAGGGCTTGGCCAAATTTGGGGATATTTTACGAGCTAATACTG
>NZ_JBARYM010000618.1:0-3792 GCF_049647865.1 Tunicatimonas sp.
CATACAACAGATTCCTTCCTACATTCATTGAGTTAACAACGTTCGGTTCTTCAAGGGTTAATTTGTAATGTGTTATATCTAATCCCATTGTTTCCTTTTAATGCCGTAGAACTTCTGGATATGCGACATACGTATATTTACATTATAGTAATATTCGTATATCCACTCACGGATACTAAATGGCAGCATCCAGTATAGCCTATTACTCGAGTAATAACTTGTGAAAATCTACTTCTGAAAAGTACAAATAAATTTAGTAAAGCGAATGTTCTCGTAGCAGTTCGGGAGAAGAAAATCACGTGGTTAGCGTTACATGATTACTCGCAGATGACTCCGAGGATACATAATCCACCATTTTTGTTAGAGAGCCCTATTTAGCTTGTAACTTAAACCGTACCTTCACCGTCACTGCTTGATCTTGCGCTTCTCCATCTTGAAGGGCAGGTTGCCAGTTTGGCCTGGCTTGAATTAACCGAATAGCTTCTTCATCACAGCCGTGGCTCAAGCTCTTTTTAATGGTGAAATTTGCTAACTCCCCGTCAGCTTTCACAATAAATTGTACTTTCACATTACCTTCAATACCTTGCCGACGAGCTTCTTCCGGATACTGTAGATTCTCTTGTAAGTAAGCGCGAAACTTCTTTCGCGAAGGTAGGGGTTGGGCTGAACGAGAGATGGTAGAACCTTCTTTCAGGGTTCCGTACCCAATCACTACTACTTCGCTGAGGGCTTGTACATCTGCCTCCAACTGAACGGTTACAGAATCCTGCTGATTCACCACTACTTCTTCGGATCGGTAGCCAACAGAAGCAATCAGTAGTTCACTACTACTGTCGGGTACCGCTACCTGAAACCGACCGTTGACATCGGTGGTTGTTCCGAGGATAGTACCTTTCACCAAAACATTCACCCCTGGAATGGGCATTTGGTCTTGGGCGGAATATACGGTGCCTACTACCGGGCGGTCAGCAGTTTGATCCGACCTGCCCACCGGTGCCGCCAACCTGGCTTGAGTCCGCTTGCGTTTTGGTGCTGTAAAATCGGCTTCGGCTTCACCAAATTCTTCTTCCACCAATTTCTCGGTTTCTTCTTGAATTTCTTTCACCGCTACACCCTTTGGTGCTGTGGGCGATAGTAACGCAACTGCTTCTTGTTCCGGTATCAGAACCGGTTTTATTTCTTTTTGGGTTGGGCTGGGCTGAGTATTACTTACCGCCGACGTGGCTTTCTTGCTTTCGATTCGATCCGGAACAGTTAGCGCTAGGGGAGCTTCTTCAGTAACGTCCGGGGCGTCCGGTTGCATTTCGTAAGCTGCTTGTTCAGCAGGTGCTTCAGGCAGTGTAGCTTGGTAAACGAACCATCCCACCACCAGCAGAATGGCTACTGTGGCGGCGTAGCGTCCGTAGGTTGTCCAAAGCGTAGCTCGCTTCGTAGTTCTCTCCCTAAGTTCTCGCTGTAAAGTGGGTATATCCGCCGACCAGTCAGCGGTTTGAGCTAGCCCTTCTAGTGCTTCTGCCTCAAACGGATTTTCCTTCAGCCAAAGCTGCTCCTCTGCCGAAAGTTTTCCCGCCCGATAGCGATCTACCCAAGCTTCATCAATATCGTACTGTGGTTTATTCATGGTGTTTCTCCACAAAGATTTTCAAATTACGTCGGCCATTCTGAATGTGGCTCTTCACCTGTTTTAATTCGTAGCCCGTTTGCTCGGCAATGGTTTGATACGACTGTTGTTGTAAGTAAAATAGCTGTAAGCAGTGTTGTTGCTCAGTAGGTAGTTGACCCAACCCCTGCGATAGTAGCTGCCACTGTTCTTCTGATAAGTTCTCATTCTCTTCTTCTGACAAGTAGTCCGTATGCCCATTGAGTGAAACTAACTGCGCTTTCGTTTTTCGCAGTTGCATCAGGCAATAGTTGCGCGTAACCACGTACAACCAGGGTTTAAAGTCTCGCACTTCCTCAGTTTGTAGCCGATCAACCAACTTTTCAAAGATTTGCATCACTGCATCCTGACTATCTTCTTTGGTTTTAAAATATTTCAGGCACACTCCGTACACCAGTGACATGTAGCTTTCATAAAGCTCACCCAATACCGGGAGCTCACCCGTTGCCTGATACTTTCGTAACAGCGCTGCATCATCTAAAACTTTATTGGCGCGTCGTTTAAAGAGCATACGGTAACAACTACACTAGCAGGATGCAAATCACTTCCCAATTCCATAAGTAGAACAAAAAAAAGTTTTTTTAGGGTTCGGTGTGGAATTTAACCAATCGCAGCATCCTCTAAGAAACGAAACCATATTTTTATGAAAACGATGATGATAATTTTGCTGGGATTGCTTACGGCATTCACTTGGCAACCCAATTCAACCAAAACTATTACCGGAGCGGTAACTGATGCCGCTAATGCCTCAGCGTTGCCGGGGGTAAATGTCCTAGTGAAAGGTGCAAACAATGGGACGATTACCGATACAAACGGTCAGTACCAAATAGAAAATGTATCCAAGCAAGATGTGTTAGTATTTAGCACTGTAGGATATGCTTCTCAGGAAATAGAAGTAAAAGGAAAATCAATAGTTAATGTACAATTGGTGGCTGATATTGCTGCTTTGGAAGAAGTAATGGTGGTAGGCTACGGCACTCACCGTAAACGAGCAGTTACTGGAGCAAATGTACGAATAATGAATTCGGTTGCGTCTGCACCAGCCATGTACGAGATGATTGAAGAGGAAAGCGATGTGTATTATCCTCCAACCGAAGGGGAACAGCCGCCGGAATTCAATACCGAAGAGTACGCTACTATTCGGGAAAATCCGTTTTTGGCATCGTCTCAGAATCCACTTTCTACGTTTTCTATTGACGTAGATGCTGCCTCCTACGGCAACATCCGTCGGTTTATCAATCAGGGGGAAATGCCGCCTACCGATGCGGTACGTATTGAAGAAATGGTGAACTACTTCAGCTACGATTATCCGCAACCCACTGGCGACGATCCCTTCTCTATCAATCCCGAACTGGTAATCTGCCCCTGGAACCCACAGCATCACTTGCTAAAAATCGGTTTGCAAGGTGAAAAGGTTGCTACGGAGAATTTACCACCTTCCAATCTGGTATTTCTGGTTGATGTATCCGGCTCAATGGATTATTCTACCAAACTTCCGCTACTAAAAAAAGCCTTCCGAATGCTGACTGACCAGTTGCGGCCGCAGGATCGAGTAGCGATGGTGGTATACGCTGGAGCCGCGGGTGTGGTACTGGAATCTACTTCAGGCAGTGAGAAAGCCAAGATTAAAGAAGCCCTGGATCGACTACAGGCAGGAGGTTCTACGGCTGGTGGCGCAGGCATTGAACTAGCTTACAATATTGCCAAGAAGAATTTTCAGGAGGGCGGGAATAACCGGATTATCCTAGCTACCGACGGAGATTTTAATATTGGAGAATCTAGCAATGCCGCCCTGGAGCGAATGATTGAGAAAAAACGACAGGACGGTATATTCTTGACCGTGTTAGGTTTTGGAATGGGCAACTATAAAGACTCTAAAATGGAGCTATTGGCTGACAAGGGCAACGGCAACTACGCCTACATTGACAATATTCAGGAAGCCAAGAAGGTACTGGTTAGCGAATTTGGCGGTACGCTATTCACCATTGCTAAAGATGTGAAGTTTCAGCTAGAGTTTAACCCCGCCAAGGTGCAGGGCTACCGCCTGATTGGCTACGAGAACCGGGCTCTGCGCAGCGAAGACTTTAACAATGACAAGAAAGACGCGGGTGAGCTAGGTTCCGGCCATACCG
>NZ_JBARYM010000619.1:0-5004 GCF_049647865.1 Tunicatimonas sp.
TACTTAGCGTTGGTGTCTCAAACAAATTGAGCGCGAGCTCTTTATTGGCTAATTGATTGAACGGCCGTCGGAACAACTCAGCCAGCCCCAACCCTAATAGCGTAGCGGTTAAGCTGACCAGTAGCGATTCAATAAGAAACTGGGCGATGAGCGGCTCCCGTAAGGCTCCCAGCGTTTTGCGTACTCCCACTTCCCGAGCCCGGTCGGTAGAGCGAGCGGTGGACAGATTGACGTAGTTCACTCCGGCAATAATCAATACGAACAGCGCGATGATAGAAAAGATGTATACATAGCGAATGTCGCTGTTAGCTTCTAGCTCCATCCCTAAATCAGAATGTAAGTGAATATCAGTCAGCGGCTGAGCAGTGAAGTTCACATCATATTTACCAAGCTTAATTCCTTCGGCAATATCAGCATTGTACTTGATAGCCAGGTCTTTAATCTTTGTGGAAACCTTTTCCACCAAAGCATTCTCAGCTAGTAAAAAGTAAGTAGAGACTACTCCGTTTATATTACCCCAGTTTATACGATCACTCACCTGAGATTCAAAGTGTTTAAGCATCTGAAAATGAAAGTGCGCGTTGGTAGGTGGATTTTCAGCTACGCCGGTTACTTCATAAATCTTATCCCAAAGTACAATAGTTTTACCCAGCACTCCAGTAGATTCTCCAAATAACTCCTGCGCTAAATCTTCAGTCAAAACTACAGATGAAGCATCATCTAAGGCGGTAGCTGGGTTACCTTCTTTTAGCGGAAAGGTAAAAAACTGAAAGAAGTTACTATCCACAGCAATCGTTGTTGGATTATATATTTCATCATCTACTTTAATATTCTGCTCCCATAGTTGCCGCACCCGCAACGTAGTTTCAATTTCAGGTATTTCATCGTCGATCACCTCTCCTACGTGATAGTTAGTAGAAGCAATACCACTCAGGTTTCCGTTAAAGTTGGTCTCGGTAGTTACCCGGTAGATACGGTCGGCCCGCTCATGGAAACGGTCGTAGCTCAGTTCGTCCAGCACGTAGAGCGTAATCAGCAATCCGGCAGCCAGGCCAATCGCCAAACCGATGACGTTGATTGCGGTGTAAAATTTTCGTTTGTATAAATGACGAAAGGCAATGGCTAAGTAGTTTCTTATCATAATTCTTTAGTTGAAAATTGACAAGGGATAGTTGATAATTGCTTAGTAGGCAACTACCGGATACAGTACTTCTCTTTATTATTATAAAATAGGCAAATCTCTCGCCAGAGCAGCAAATTTATTGTAACGCACTGATTATCAACCTATCAATTGTCAATTATCCATTATTAATTACTAAAAGTGTATCGTTTTCGTGACAGTGAAGTGTACGGTTTTGATACAGTTATTCGTCTAATTCTTGGTCAATAGAATGGAGAAGTGATCTGATTTTAAGAAGAGCTTCCCGCATAAGTCTTCGCCTCTCTTTTAGGTTAGATGAGTAGAACCTAATCGTGTTTCGAAAATTAGAGGTTAAGTACATTTGGTCATCTACAGTCGTCTGGCTCTGAAAATCATAATTATAGTAATAGGTGAATAAACGATCAAATTGATACTTAAAAGCAAAATCCGTTTGCATTTCCAGTAGCTCATAGGTGTCGTATAGTTGAGATAGGTTTCTGCGAATACTATCAGTTTCAATAAGGGTGATATTGCCGGTTTGCTGCATTGTGCTGTAAGAATAGTCTTCCGGTTTAAATATCAGTAGATTATCGTCACCTATCGCACCAAGGTAGACGTATATACTATCGGCATTAGAAGACTGACCCGCCAGTCGTTGTATTCTTTCTATAGAAAAGAATATTTCATCAGCATGACTTATAGAATAATCTAACCCGACAGAATCCTTCACTAAATCTTCCTTCAAATTTCTTAGGTACTGTTGTTCCAACTTGGCATTTTGTCGATTTTCGCGCCAGTTGTTTAGTGCAAAGGCGATGGTAATACCGAGTACTACTACCAGAATATCAATCAGTTTATCGCCCCAGTGAATGTTGCTTAAAAATCTTCGCATAAAATTTTTTAGCCAAGGGCAATCCGCCCTCGGTAGTTGCTTCGTAAGTATAGCAAATTTTTTAACAAACCTAATTTCAAACGCAATGAACAAACCTGCATTTTTTAACAATCTGACTAGAACCTCCTTTATTTTTCTTCTTATCGGAGGAATATTAACCTTTAGTAGCTGTAAGCGAGCGGAAGAGATTTTCGATGAACTTCTCGATCAAGATGATGACCACGTCCAAGAAATGAACGACGTACGGGTATTCGCCTCTACCAACACCGGCGGAAACTTTACCATTTTCGATGTATCTGACCTACACGATATTGAACAAACCGTGGCTTCTACCGGTAGCATGGACGCCGATGGTATTTTTTACAGTGCGGACCAGGATATTGTGTACCAACTGTCTCGCACCGATAATATGGTGTATGGCTATACCGATATCATGGATTTAATGAAGAAAGAGAACGTATACCCCGCATTTGGTAGCACCAGCGACTTTACCAACGGTCGCGAGATTCACGTGGAAGGTAACACATTGGTGGTGGCCGATGATGTAGCCGATATGAACCAAATACTGGTTTACAAGATCTTTCAAAATGATCTTCGATTAGATAAAGTGTACCGGGTTCATATTGACTTGTGGGGAATTAAACTGGTGGACGGTACGCTGTTCGCAGTAGAAGATGGTACCAACAATTTGGCTGTTTACTACGATTTCGGTTCTAAACCCGATAGTGAAAACCTTGCTGCTGATGTAAAAGTATCCATCGAGGGACTGGTACGAACCCACGGAATTGAATACGACGGAAAGAATGACATTATGATACTATCCGATATTGCCGATGCCACGGTAGACAACGACGGCGGATTTCATGTAATTGAAAACTTCAGTACGAAATTAGAAGAAGCCGGTGACGGGGGAATGATTATGATGGATGATCAGATTCGGGTAGCCGGTGATAAAACCTTCTTAGGCAATCCAATTGACATCACGTTTAGCGTAGCTGAAAAGAAAGTATACGTTGCCGAACGAGCTAATGGCGGAGGACGCCTACTGGTATTTGACTACCCTACTATGAACGGTAACTACAAACCGGTAGCCAACGTCAACTACGAAGGTGCCTCAGCGGTGTATCTCGACGAAGAAAAGTAATACACAAATAGGTGAAAAGGTTGATCATAGGTGGTAAAGGGAAACGGAAATATTCTGTTTCCTTTTCTTTATTTAATAGAATAACTGACAACTAGCTGACTAGTTCTACGTTATTGTTTTTAAAGTTTCGCACTTTATCTATCTTTAATTTACATTTTATAAGAGATGTATTTTCGCGGAAGCAACAGCGCATTAGAATAGTACTAATACAGTTTCGTTTATAATACTATATCTTTTACATATTGTTGCATAAGTAAGGGTGAACGAGGGGAAGGGGGAACCATTGAAGTAGTTCCCCCTTATGATTTTCCATCTATTTAGCTTACAAATAGTGATTTTGTTAGTCCTAACTTACATCACTTGTGCGTTTGTTAGTCAATTGTGCTTCCCTCTAACTTTTTGCCTCGGTTTAGTTAGTGGATCACCTTCCCCCTAACAAAGTAGCCCTGCACAGCCCTCGGGAGCCGTTCCGCAAGCCTTGGGAGTTATGTCATTGTCGCCGGGACTAACTTCCTGCGCCTTGGCAGTTATTAGTTGTCGTAATATCACGTACCCACAAAGTTCCGAAGTTATTCTCAGGCCCTGGTACTAACTTTTCGCTTCCAGGTGATGCTAATTTGTTAGTATTTGCCCTCTCCCACTAACAAAACTCTTGACCCGAGGTATATATCATAGCTACTAAAGAGCGTGCTAAACACGGTTTTGTAAAATCTCACTATCTTTCCTACATGGCCGACCGTAAAAATACTCCCTGGGATGCAATGGCAGAGCGCGTAGCCGAAACCATTAAACGCCAGCTTAACAAGCAGCACGACTCTAGCGAACAGACGAAGCAGCTTGTTGCTCAGCAACAGCAGACCAACGAACACCTTCAGAAACTACTTGCTAGCACCGAAGCCCAAACCCAAGAGTTCCAAGATTGGAGAGAAACCACTCGTCGCTCGACCTCTAAGGTTTTCCTGCGCAAAATGCTCATAGAAATTCCTCCGGTGGTGATTGCCGTGTTGCTCGCCTTCGGGATCAATTCGTGGTGGCAACAACGCCGGGCCGATTTAGCGGCGGAGAAGGCGTATCGGAATATTATTAGTGAACTGAAGATTAATTTAGGGACGTGTAAGTATATTGTTCAGGTAGAAGAGGATAATCTACAAAAACTAGACTCAGGAATACAGAAGGTAGCGCAGGGCGAAATCAACTTGGATGAAAACTACGGCGGTGGCTTTATGACCATACCACTGCGAAGTGCTGCTTGGCAAACGGCTAGTATTTCCAACGCCTTATCTAATTTTGAGGATTCCCTAATGATTGATATGGCATCAGCGTACGAATTCATTGAGGCACAAGAGAATTATATTCAGCTTACTACCACTCTTGATCTTAGCCAAAGATTTACAGAAGAGGAGTTACTACCATTTCTGAAGACCAATTATGCTCTTCTTGGTGGTCACATCAAAAGTACCGACATAACCATTGAAAAGATTCAAGACTTCTTAGAAAAATATGGGGAGCTCGATGCTGAATCGGAGCTCGATGAGTAAATCCCCCTGCGTCCTATTCCATAGCGGCCCTTTGCAAAGGGGAAGGTTTGTAGGGCGGCTATATGCTCAGTTCACATACTTTTGCTAGCCGTTATTCTTCATCAGACTTCCAGCAACGTAAAAGGTAACTTTATGTACCGAAATAGTTCAATTGCGGCCTTCCCTCTTTCTTAAAGGCCGCCATGGAATGGGGATTGAGGGGATTTACTACTATGGTGTATTTATTGCTCAAATCTCTCTAGATATCTAATTGCAGCGAGTAAGAAATGGAAAGACATCACTATAACCG
>NZ_JBARYM010000620.1:0-7474 GCF_049647865.1 Tunicatimonas sp.
CTCCCAGAGGAGAAGGATTCGCCGGAGTATCTTCGGTAATCCACGCATCACCGTGATCGCCGTAGTTAAAACAGCCACTGGTATAGAGCAGCTTTTTGTCGTATTGCCAACAATCTTCGGCTAATGCGCGAGTCATTAGTTGATCAGCTTCATTAATGCGATGCTTCGCTTTTGTGGTATATCGTCCCTTCACTGTCAATTGAGCGCAGTGGATTATCACATCATGATGCTGCACTTCCTGCCGATAGGACTCCGGTCTTAGCATATCCCCCACTACTAAAGTGACTCCCAGCTCTTTCAAGTTCTTAGCCTTTTCCGGATTTCTGACTAGGGAGGTTACGTCGTGACCACGAGATAGAAGCATCTTAGTAATAGCACTTCCCACAAACCCGGTCCCAGCAGTTACAAAAATTTTCATATCAAAAAAAATTTACCTCTAAATTGGTTGCTCTCAACACTAAAATAAGCGATGCTTTATATATAATCTTCTCCTTTCTGTTCTTCGGCTTCCTTCATAATCTGCTTTAGTTGCTCAACTTCTGATTTAGGACAAATGAGCAGTACGTCGGAACTATCAGCTACCAGATAGTCGTGTAAGCTGTGTACAATAATCAACTTACCATCGGTACTTTTAATAAAACAGCTCTTGCTTTGAATGGAAACAGCGTTAGCTTCTATCGTATTTTCTTCGTTCCCCAATTTTTTCAATGAAAAGAGGGCCTGCCAGGAGTCAATGGCCGACCAGTTAAAGTTGCCCAATAATACATAGTGGTTATCGGTTTTCTCCAGAATACCGTAGCTTAGTGTAGTATTTTTACACTGCGAATAGGCATTTTTCAAAAAAAGAGGTTCTTGATCGGTACCATACTGCAACAAGCCGCCAGAAAAAACCTCGGCAACTTCGGGCAGATAGGTTTCTACCGCTTCAATAATCGCGTTCACGTGCCAAACATAAATATCAGTATTCCAAACAAAATCGCCACTATTAACGAGCAGATTAGCCAACTCAATTTGCGGCTTATCAGTAAGTGTTTTAATTTTCTTGATTGCCCCACCACTGTTGTAGTGGTACTGAATATAACGATAGCGCGTTTCGGGTTTGGATGGTTTAATACCTATAATCAATAATTTTTTCGGGTCAGAGGCAGCCGTTTCCAGTGCTTTGCCAATATCTCGCAAAAAAGCTATCTCACCGAAAATAGCGTGATCAGCAGGCATCATCGTAATGACGGTAGAGGGGTCTAACTGTCTGATCTTATAAGCTGCGTAGGCTACGCAAACCGCGGCCCCTCGATTGATCGGTTCAATTAAAATTTGTTGTTCTGATAGTTGGGGGAGCTGCTCTTTTACCAGGTCGATATAAGGCTCCGTCGTTGCTACCATAATCCGATCTTCGTCGCAAAGAGCAAGGCACCGCTCGTAGGTCAATTGAAGTAGTGATTTTCCGGTACCTAGTAAATCCAAAAATGGCTTAGGCATGTTCTTGCGGCTAAACGGCCAAAAGTCCGACGTGGCGTGACTGCCCGTAGTGATAACCACAAAATTGTTGTTCCGCGCCATAGTAAAGTGCAATAACCTCTGTTACAGCTAGCGAATATAACTTCCGGTAGTTCACGAAGCAAACCTCCCGTTGCTCATTACCGAGAATATCTTTGAAAATATTTTAATAAAAGAACAAATTCGCTATATATTTTGTAATAACTCGGCAATCTATTATCTTCAAAAAAGTATTAACTATCCAGAAAGACCAACGGTCAAGCATGGCGTTGGTTTTTTTCGTAACACATCTTCTTACCAATGGTAGAGCAAACAATTGATCTACAAGCTTCCCTTAAACAATATTTTGGCTTCAATCATTTTCGCGGAAATCAAGAAGCTATTATCGAAAATATTTTAAACCGTCATAATACATTTGTTATTATGCCTACTGGTGCTGGTAAATCACTCTGCTACCAGTTGCCTGCGCTATTGCAACCGGGCACGGCTATCGTCATTTCTCCTCTGATTGCTTTAATGAAGAATCAGGTAGATCAGCTAAACGGGTTTAACATTGATGCTCGGTTTTTAAACTCAACCTTGAGTAAAACCGAAATTAATAAAGTTAGAAGCGACACGCTGAAGGGAAAGACGAAACTGCTTTACGTAGCTCCGGAGTCACTGACTAAGGAGGAGAATATTAAATTCTTACAGGAAGCCAATATTTCTTTCGTAGCGGTAGACGAAGCGCACTGTATTTCGGAATGGGGACACGATTTTCGGCCTGAGTATCGGCGCATCAAGTACATTATTTCACAACTGAAAGATAATGTTCCGGTGATTGCCTTAACGGCCACCGCTACCCCTAAGGTGCAGCTAGATATTCAGCGGAACCTACAAATGGAAGAAGCTGATTTATATAAATCTTCTTTTAATCGCCCCAATCTGTATTATGATGTGCGTCCGAAGACTCAGATCAAAAAGCAGCTCATTAAATTTATCAAGAAGTATCCGGACAAATCAGGAATCATCTACTGTTTGAGCCGAAAAAAAGTGGAAGAAATCGCCCAATTTCTTCAGGTTAATGGTATTAAAGCCGCTCCCTACCACGCCGGTTTAGATGCCAATGTTCGGGTACGAAACCAGGATGCCTTTCTTAATGAAGATGTTGATGTAATTGTAGCCACTATTGCTTTCGGCATGGGAATTGACAAACCCGATGTGCGCTTCGTTATTCACTATAATGTGCCCAAATCATTAGAAGGATATTACCAGGAAACTGGGCGCGCTGGGCGAGACGGACGAGAAGCTCGCTGTTTGATGTTCTACAGTTATAGCGATATTCTTAAGCTAGAGAAATTTAATAAGGATAAAACCGTAACTGAGCGAGATAATGCCCGCCACCTCCTCGGTGAGATGATCGCCTACTCCGAATCAGCAGTATGTCGTAAAAGGCAACTACTGCATTATTTTGGTGAATATCTCGCGGAAAGCTGTGGCTTTTGCGACAACTGCGTAAACCCTAAAGAACAATACGAGGGTCAGGACCTAATAAAAACTGCGTTGCAAGCGGTGAAGCAAACCAATGAGCGGTTTGGGATAAATCACTTAGTTGATGTAATTCGTGGCTCAGCCAACCAGTACGTAAAAAGCTATAAGCACGACCAGCTTCCGGTGTACGGACAGGGCAAGGGAGAATCGGCTGAACGTTGGAGTTCGGTATTACGGCAAGCACTAATTGCTGAACTACTAAAAAAAGATATTGAGAACATTGGCACCATTAAGCTAACTAGCAAAGGGGAAGACTTTATTCATCACCCTCATTCGCTGATGCTATCTAAAACCCATGTGTTTGAGGATGTTACCGAAAGCGAAGAAAACGACGGCACACTCGGACAAAGCAGCCCCACAGGTTACGGAAAGTCTTACGATGACAACTTATTTAAGCGACTGAAGCAGCTCCGTAAAGATATTGCCAAACGCAAGAATGTACCCCCTTATGTGGTCTTTCAGGAACCTTCGCTGGAAGAAATGGCAACGACCTACCCTACTACCAAAGATGAAATGGCTAGTATTAATGGAGTGGGTATGGGAAAAGTTCTCAAATACGGCTCACCATTTTTGAAGATGATTGAGGAGTATGTTGTTGAAAATGATCTTGCTACGGCCTCCGATGTACTTATTAAATCAACGGTTAACAAGTCGAAGAACAAGATTGTAATCATTCAGCAGATAGATAAGAAAGTCGATTTTGAAGAGATTGCCAGCACGCTAAACCTATCAATGGAAGAGCTAATTGGCGAGATTGAACACATCTGCTATTCGGGTACCAAGCTAAGCATTGATTATTATCTGGATCAATTTCTTGAGGAAGATCACATTGATGAGCTTCACGATTATTTTTTGAACGCTGAATCAGACCGCATCTCCGGTGCTACCGAAGAGTTTGAAGGTGATTATACCGAAGAAGAACTACGCCTATTCCGTATCAAATTCTTATCAGAGTACGCTAATTGATAGCTCGATTGTTCAATGGCTTAATTGCTAATTTATTACAATATTAGGATTACAAGGTTCAAGTTTTCAAATTCCGGTCTCCGGTCTCCGGTCTCCGGTCTCTAATTCTAATTGTTACTACTAACTGTTCATTGCCCATAGTTTTTCTTTAGCTTTGCGCTCAAAACCTAACCATGAATATTTTACTACTTGGTTCTGGGGGTCGGGAACACGCACTGGCTTGGAAGATTAGCCAAAGTCCTGACTGCACCCGCCTCTTTGTATCGCCTGGTAATGCGGGTACTTCTCTGTTTAACGTAGCTGAGCATCTAGTACAAAACGGTTATGATCAGGCTGACTTTCAGCGTATTGCTAATTTTATTCAACAACAGAATATCGAGCTGGTTGTTGTTGGTCCGGAAGCACCACTAGTAGCCGGGATTACCGATTTTCTAAAAAATAATGCATCAACTGCTAATGTGCTGGTAGTAGGCCCTACCCAAAACGGAGCTGAACTAGAAGGAAGCAAGGACTTTGCTAAGCAGTTTATGCAGAGGCATAATATTCCTACTGCGGCCTCGCGTACATTTACGGCTGATACCCTCAACGAAGGACTGGAATATCTAAAAGAGCAGACCTTACCTATTGTGCTAAAGGCTGATGGGCTAGCTGCTGGCAAAGGAGTGATTATTTGTACTACCTACGATGAGGCTACCGAAACCTTGCGCGATATGCTTCAGCACCAAAAGTTCGGTAAAGCTAGTCAGAAAGTAGTTATCGAAGAATTTCTAGATGGCATTGAGCTTTCAGTATTCGTACTTACCGATGGAAAAAGCTACCATCTGCTTCCGGAAGCTAAGGATTACAAGCGTATTGGCGAAAATGATACTGGGCCTAACACCGGTGGTATGGGAGCAGTTTCTCCCGTTCCGTTCGCTAATGAAGAGTTCTTGCATAAAGTGAAAAAGCAAGTTGTAGAGCCAACCATTCAAGGACTTGCCGAAGAAAATATAGACTACCGAGGTTTTATCTTTCTGGGACTGATGAACGTAGGCGGCAATCCCTACGTGATTGAGTACAATGTGCGGTTGGGCGATCCCGAAACTCAAGCTATTATTCCTCGTCTAGAAAGCGATTTAGTAGCGTTATTAGTAGCAACTGCCCAGCAGCAGCTATCAGATGTACGGGTGCAGATCAGTTTGCAGGCTGCAGCTACGGTAGTGATGGTATCGGGTGGGTACCCAGGAAGATACGAGAAGGGTAAAGCAATTAGCGGTTTATCAAATAAGTCGGGAAGTTTAATTTTTCAAGCAGGTACTAAAGCTGTAGCAGGCGAAGTTGTTACCAATGGTGGACGGGTGCTAGCAGTCACATCGCTGCACAGTCAACTTAAAACTGCGCTGGAACAGACGTATACTCAGGTTGAGCAACTACATTGGGAGGAAGTCTACTACCGCAAAGATATCGGTCAGGATATTCTACGCTATTCAGCCAATGGAAAATAGAGTCTCCAATTCGTTTTTATCCAAAATCGTATTAATTTAAAGCGACACGGTGAAATAACTATACGAAGCTTGATTTCAATGAAGTTATTAAGTACAGCTTAAGTAGCCTATTTGTTAATAAATTTCGGGTAGGGAGGTAAAGTATACCTTCTGACTAAATATATAGAGGATGATATGGGATGCACTACATGTAGCACCAAAGATGGTGCAGTAAGTGGCTGCCGTAACAATGGCGGCTGCAGCACCGGAGGGTGTAATAAAATGAATGTCTTCGACTGGCTCTCCAACATGGATTTTCCATCGTTGAGCACCTTCGACGTCGTTGAAATAAAGTTTAAAAACGGACACAAAGACTTTTTTCGTAACTCCAAAGACTTAGATTTAATTACGGGCGATGCAGTAGTAGTAGACGTTCCTAACGGTTATCATATTGGTCATGTATCGTTACAGGGTGAATTAGTCCGGCTGCAAATGCAGAAGAAAAAAGTGCCTAATGACGATCAAATTCGCACTATTTATCGAATAGCCACGGAGCAAGATTTGGAGAAATTCCGCAAGGTATGCAATCGCGAAATGCCAACGCTCTACCGAACGCGCGATATTATTCAGAAGCTAAATTTATCCATGAAGCTATCCGACGTAGAATACCAGGCGGATAACAATAAAGCTACTTTCTATTATTCTGCCGAGAGCCGGGTTGATTTTAGGGAGCTGATAAAAATATTAGCAGGAGAATTTCGCATCCGAATTGAGATGCGGCAGATTAGCTTACGGCAAGAAGCGGGTCGGCTAGGAGGAATTGGCTCTTGTGGCCGCGAACTTTGTTGCTCTACCTGGCTTTCAGATTTTAAAAGCGTATCTACTTCGGCGGCACGCTACCAAAACCTCTCGCTAAACCCCAGCAAACTTTCCGGTCAATGCGGACGGCTCAAATGCTGCCTCAACTACGAGTTAGAAACGTATATGAGTGCTCTCAAACGTATTCCAGAAGTGAACCGCCCTCTAAAAACTCGGAAGGGTGAAGCTGTACTGCAAAAGACCGATATTTTTAAGAGAATTATGTGGTTTAGCTTTGCCGGAGAAAATGCCTGGGTTCCCTTAAGTGCAAAGCGAGTACACGAGGTTTTAGAACTAAATAAGCAGGGTAAAATACCAGATACGCTAGTGGAAGATCATATAATCGCTAAATCTGATTCGGGAGTTCTGAACAATGATTTGGTGAAAATGGACCAAAAGTTTCAAAAGAAGCACCAGCATAACCCCAAACGCCGTAACAAACGAAAGAAAAGAAATTAATACCACTCATTTTTCACTTCTTCTCTTCTATAATCTTAGTAGCCATCAATGAAACTATCTTCAGTTCCTAGCTATTTGGTTCTTATTCGTCACTGGGCTCGCTCATTGGTACTGGCACTCCTTCTATTGCTAGTTCTCACGCGCTGCGATGATAACCGCGTGTACGAAGATAATACCGATTTTGATCAAACGGTATGGGCCGCCGATAGCTTACTGAGTTTTCGCTTTCAGATAGATGAGCCGGAGCAGGCTTACAATATTTATTGGAATGTGCGAAACACCATAGCGTACCCATTTCGCAATTTATACCTCACTTATTACTTGGAAGATACTCTGGGTCACACCATAAAAACGGAGCTCTACGAAATGAATCTGTTTGAGTCTCGTACCGGTAAGCCTTTCGGAAGCGGACTCGGTGATATATTTTCTCATCAGGTTCTGGCTTTGCCTAATTATAAGTTTGATACGGCTGGTATGTACCAAATTCGTCTTCAGCAGTATATGCGACAAGATACTCTACCCGAAATTCTTTCGGTAGGAGTACGGGTGGAAGTAGCCGAAAAAGACTAACGAAAGGTAACGATGGCTACGCAACCGAGCGAACGGTGGAAGATTTGGGTAGACACTGGCGGCACTTTCACCGATTGTTTAGCATATAACCCATCAGGAGTATTACACCGAGTTAAAGTACTGAGTGATAG
>NZ_JBARYM010000621.1:0-3561 GCF_049647865.1 Tunicatimonas sp.
AATTGATCGGATAATCTACTTTTAATTTCTGAAGCAATTCTAATTTCTCAGGTTTGCTAGCGGTTCCGAAAACTTTACAGCCCTGGGCTTTGGCTAATTGAACCGCAGCCGTACCCACTCCCCCCGCTGCTGCATTCACCAGTACCGAATCTGCTGGTTGTAGACGGGCTAGCTTCATCAGGCTTACCCAGGAGGTAATGTAGTTAACGATGAAGGCGGCGTTTTCTTCGGGGGAAAACTGCTTTAAAGCTGGTAATGCCATATACTCTTTCACGATCATTTTCTCAGCGTAGCTCCCATGTTGTCCACCTGCAATCACCTTCTCGCCTACTTCTCGATCAACTCCCTTGCCTACTGCATCAATCTCCCCGTAGGCTTCCATGCCCAGAATGTACGGTAACTTGGGTGCCCAACGGTACTGCCCCCGACGTGAAAGAATTTCAGCATAGTTAATTCCAATCCGTTTTACTTTCACTCGGATTTCTCCGGCCTTAGGCAACGGTTCGGGAATATCTTGTTTTGCTAATGATGGAGCGGAGCCGTGTTTAGTAAGTAGGTAAGCTTGCATTCGTATTTGTGTTAAACCACATATTTTACGTGATATTTTGAGTGGTTAAATGGAGGAGTTGTTTGATTGATACCAAAGAAAATTTGATCCAGAGAAAAACCATCATCTCTTCCGAAGATATGAATAGTATGCTTTCCAGCTGACATATAGATGTTTGGTTCAACTGCGTACTCTTTATGTTTATTTTCCCAAACCCAATTAAAGTGCGGTCTGAACCCAGAAATATTGGTTCCAGCGGAGCTTCCAAGAAACTTACCATCTAATTGCACATGTAAACCGTTGGATTCCCCGCCCCTCGAGTAACCACGAACCCAAACATTGTATGTTCCGGGTGTATTGATGTAAACATGATAGACCAGCTCGGCTCCTGATCCATCTTTAGGAGAGTTATGTTCATCGCAATCTTCACACTGCTCATCCGGAAGGTTGCTCATATAACCCTGGTCAGAATATCCTTCTTTATTCTGTTCAAATACCCAAGAGTGTTCCAGTTGCTGAGTTCCATTGGTCGGAGTTTTACTGTAAATCTCAGCGTAGTTCTCAGCCTCAATTAAGAAAAAACTGTCTTCTTCAACATAATAACCTCTTTTGACTTCAGCCAAATTTTTATCATCATCAGCTTGTGCTCGTATAGTGTTCGGCATCATTCCAACAAAAGACCATATGCCTATGATGAATAAAGTTAGTTTCATTATCTAGTAATAATCTTGAATAAACTCAAACCACCACTTCATTCCTGGATCACAGGGGGTGCCATCGCCACCAAGGTGGTAATTAGGCGGAACGTTTTGTAGCCAGGTTGACGAAAAAAAGTAACCGTAACCTTGGTCGAGAATTTTATTTGCATGGTAGATTTAGTTTTTTTAACACTTCGATAAAAATTACTTTAAAACATAAGACAAGTTATAATGCTATTCATTTAAGAAAACGTAGCCAGCGAGCGTTATGTGCTGGTAAATCAATCACCGAACCTAGATCTAGGGTTTCTCCTGTGATGGCATCCTCAACGGATTGATACTGGAAATCTTTCGTATCCAGTTGTACCTGAGTTTCGGGGCCATCATTCACCAGCACGTAGTGATCAGCTTGAGAAGCAGTCAGGCGGTAGACAATCGCCCCGTCGCAAGCGTATGGTGATGAATAGTCGCCTAAAGTATAGTTAAGCAACATTTCCTCAGCCAAAGAATTACCGGGTTGAAACGTCATCAACGAAGCATTGAAACCTATAATTACGGCCGAGCCTTGGCCTAGCTTGTTTTCGGTAATAGCTGGTTTGCCGTGATCAAAACGATTTTTTACCTGAGCCGTAGTGGGAGTCATATGCACAAATGAGCCAAAAATATCCAAGCTATCTAGCTTGAAGCTACGATTAAAGCCAGAATATTGAAAGTCATCGAGCGTGACCCCAAAAATCTTTTCTAACTTAGATTTTTCGCCAGTAGGTAGCACTTTAGAATATGAATCGTACCAAGCGGAAGGCATGTCCATAACTAGTCGGCCTCCTTGTTCTACGTATTCGTACAATTTATCCAACAAATCGCGATTGATTGCTAAGTGGGCAGGTAGATAAATAATAGGGTAACGAGAGGCTAAGCCATTTCGCAAATCATCCGCCGTAACGTACTCGAAAGGCACATTAGCATTAATCAGGGTGCGGCTAACTCCCACCCGAGCTTCAATTGGCTTCATTCGAAAAGCATCTCGCTGACGGACCGACATTGCCGCCCAAATGCCTTCATTATCCCAATTGTACAGAACGCCTACTAGCGGCTCTTTTCTGGCTTCCCATAATTCATCACGATGTCGGTTGAGCGCCTTTCCGATCTGCCCTAGTTTGCGAGCCCGAGGGGTTATCTGATTATTACGATCTAGCAGGCTGTATTCCCCTCCCTCTTTTCCGGCACTGCGAATACTCCAGCACCAAATACCGAAACCCCGAAAGCCCGAAGCCAACTGGGTAAGATAAAACTGGGTAATGGTGCCTTCGTCTACATAAAAGCCTTTTTCATCGCTAGTTTTCTCACCATCGAATTGCTGCGGGCCGCCCGTACTTTCCCAAGCAGCCGACCACCCACCTTTAAAGAGGTCGGCCATGAATGAAGCTTGCATGTAAAAGGGACGTACTAGCTCGTTGTTAACCTGACCGTAGTGCCAGGAAAAGTGCATAGATGGATAAAGCGTGCCGCCGTCTTTCATCACATCAGCGATGCCCTCCAAATCTACCCCGTACCACGATTGGGGCAAAAATAAACCTAGCTCACCCCCTGCCCTTAAGGGAGCGTGCGGATAAAATTCCTGATACTTTTTGGTTACCTGCTGAATATTATTCAGAGCATGGTCAGCTTTAAAACGCATTATATCGCGCTTAACCCGGTACTCCCGGTGGTTCGATTGCTCCCAACGTTCGGCAAAGTCATCCCACGACTGAAAAACTTGGCCGCCTGCCGGTTTCAAATTGGCGTGATGTACGTTATAGGCTTCGTTCAAATTCTCGATGGTTCCGTACTGCTCTTCGGCCCATTGCAGAAATAGTCTTTTTCCTTCTTCAGTTAAATCTAAACCGCGAGCACCAATGGTAGGGTCATGAGCCCGAAAGCTACTTTGCAACGCACTCACTTCACCCGATTCCTTTAAGTAAGTAATCGTACGCTCCACCCGGTCTTTCAATAAATTATGCTGATACTCCACCATTTTTGGGTGCTCCCGAATTTCGGCGATTGATAGGCTAACATCAATTTTTAGTTTTTTGAGAAGTTCATTGGTAATTTCTTCCCAACCACCTTGCCCATACCACCAGGGTATAATTCCTTCTTCTAATGCCAGTAGCTGTATCTGTTCTACGGTCCAACCGGTAACTGGATAGATCCCTTTTAATGCGTTGTACCCTAGCTCCTTCATAGTTCGAAAGTGCCAGCGAATTTCTTCTTCGCCTTCGCCTGGGTGCTGAATATAGACTACCCCAGCGGGCATTGGGGCGATTTTTCTAAATTTCT
>NZ_JBARYM010000622.1:0-2458 GCF_049647865.1 Tunicatimonas sp.
CTGGGGAGCGAACCTTCGAAAGGCTTGTTCGGTAGCTTGATCGTCCAGAAAAACTTGGCTATTAAATAGTCCCGCGACCTGTTGCACTTCTTCTTTGTTATACAGAAGATCGTAAAAACCTTCACGACTGGTTCCACTACGAGTTGTCTTGTTTTCTGCTAAAAAAGGGGTTTTTTCATATTTTGGGGCAAAACCAGCGTAAGCACCCTTACTGGTTGTTGTATTTTCGGGAGACTGCTGCCGGATATATAGAGAGGCTGAGTATTCGTAGCGAAGCGGTAGCTTTCTTATGAGGTAGGGAAAAGTACCTGGTTTGCTTAGAGTGTTTTTAGATACTGGTTTAGTAAGCAATACGTCAAACGGAAGGTAACCCAACTGTCCATCAGGAATAACAACTAATTTCTCTGGATTGGAACCCAAAGAGTCTAGTAAATTTTTAATCAACTGTTGATAGAGAGCATAGCTGCTTTGAGTCCAGCGCTGGGTGTTTTCCGAATCTTTAATCGCCTCCCAATCGTAATGTCTAATAAAGGAGAGTACGTTATCTAAGTCTTGTTTGAAGGCAGTAAGGTTAGCAACTGAGTCAACGACGATCTTATTGGAACTAATCCCGAAAGCAAATAACGAGCTATCGCCCAAAAAATAGGATAATAGCGTTGTATTCGCCGGAAGATTGGCTTGCACATCGGCTAATGAGGCCACTTTAGTATTGTGCCGCAGCGCGTAATAGTCGGGGAAATCTCGCTCAATTTGCTGAACCAGTTTCTGACGAGCATCTTGGGTAATTAACAACTGTTGCTCTAATTGGATAGCTTCAGGACTCGCAGAATCATTTAAGTCGTTGCGTTGCTGTTCTAACAACGATAACTTTCGGGTATACGCCCGCTCTCGCTCTAATAACGAATCAGGTATGCCTCCGAAACTCTGTGCTCGCGTTTTTTGAGTTGCTTCCAGCAGAATAAAGCTTTTACTCTTCTCAGCAAAGTGAAACGCTTGGGCCAAAAACTGACCAGATGCCGGTTGGCGCTGGTGTAACTCGTAAGCTACCTGAATAGCCTGCTCGTATATGCCGAAGAAATGCGAAGCAACAAACTGCTTGTATTCAATAGAAGGAAATTCCTCCCGACTTTCATCCAGAATAATTCCAATCTGCTGATAAATTTCTAAAGCACTTACTAAAGGAGCGGTACTTCCAGGCTGCTGCTGATAGAGTCCCCATAGTGCCTTGGCTTTGTGAGACAATACTTCTAACAATTCCTTTTTTGCCCCGGTATCTTGGTAAGTTGGGTTCTCGAGAACATTAACCGTTGCTCTAAACTCTGGCACTAGTTGAGCTAAGGCCTGTTGATAATCTTCCAGTGCCTCCCGCCATTCTCGTTGGGCTTCCCAAGTTTGCCCTCGCTCTAAGTAGATAGTGCTTCGCTGATAGTGTTTAGCCGGAAGCATTTGGTCGGCTAATTGTAAGCTTTGTTGAAAAGCCTGTTCAGCTTCCGGGTAGCGTTTCATCAGCATATACGTATGGCCAAGTCTATTATACGTATCAATCATTAAGGTACTAGCGCTAGCCTTTTGCTGAGACGAGAGAGCTAAAGAAACATAGTACAAAGTGCTATCGTACTGTTGCTGAGCTTGATAAATAGAAGCCAATAAGTTGGCTGATGAATGTATTGGATTTTTTACTCGAGGATTATCCTTCTGAGTTAGAAAATAGGATAGAGCATTTTCGGCTAGTGCTATTCCTTTTCCATAATCTCCTGACTGATGATTATATTGAGCTGAAGCGAAGAATGATTGCGCTTGATAAAGAGCATGGAGTGCTTGGTTGTATTCGCGGTCATAGTCTAAGACATCAGTTGACTTTGGTAGCCATTCTGAGGCAATCCGAAAATGATATAATGACTGTTGATAGTTCTGTAGCCGATAGTAGGCGTTGCCAAGATAAACGAAAACATCGTTAACTAGCAGGGAGTCAGAAGTAGTTGATAATGATTGAGGCTGCACAATTTTGTTAAAGGCATCAATAGCCGCTACAAAATCACCGGCGGAGTAGTAAAACGAACCTCTGGTATAAGCTACGTCCTGGCTAAGTGTGCCGGACGGGTCAAGAGTATCTAGCGCTTCGGCGTGTTGACGCAGCAATTGTTCCGTCCGGTTCAGATAATGCAGAAGAGTATCTAGTTGGGTATGGTACTCAGCACACCAAGCGGCTTGTAATAAAGCAGTTATCTGGGCATCCCAAAGCTGCTTACTCTCTGCCTTATAGGCAATTTCTTTTAGTGCCTTAAGCGCACTATCGGGCTGTCTGTAAAAGTAGTTTTAGTATACCGAGAATATGGCCTCTTCAATAGCTTGGGTTCTAATATCAGTACTATCTTTGGATTGGGCTAAACATAAAAAACACTGCATACTTGCTAGCAAGTATGCAGTGATATAAGCGATAAAGCGACACCTCAAAATG
>NZ_JBARYM010000623.1:0-2368 GCF_049647865.1 Tunicatimonas sp.
CTATACGGGGCATTGATGCGAAAATTGAGTTAGGTGATACCTTCCACAGCGATAAGCATAAAGACCTGAAAGTTGATTACATACTGACCAACCCGCCGTTCAACATTTCCGACTGGGGAGGCGAGGGCTTACAGGATAGTCATTTGTGGCACTACGGTGTGCCGCCGACGGGAAACGCCAACTATGCTTGGTTGCAACTTTTCATCAATAAGCTAAGCCCTTCCGGAACAGCCGGAATCGTGCTAGCCAATGGATCGATGACCACTAATAGCGGAAATGAGAGTGAAATCCGGAAAAAGCTAATTTTTGAAGGGATTATTGACTGCATGGTAGCTTTGCCGACGCAGTTGTTCTACAACACTCAAATACCCGCATGTCTATGGTTCCTGGCCCGGAATCGCCGGAATCACCAATTCCGGAATAGAAGCGAAGAGATTCTATTCATTGATGCCCGGAAAATGGGACATATGATTAGCCGGAAAAATCGGGAGTTAGAGGACGAAGATATTATTCGGATATCCGAAGTATACCACCAGTGGCGAAATAAAGACGGCCAATACGAAGATGTGCAAGGCTTTTGCAAGTCGGCGACGCTGGAGGAAGTGGCCAAGAACAATTATGTGTTGACTCCCGGACGCTACGTCGGAATAGAAGAGGCTGAGGATGATGGGGTAAGCTACGAAGAAAAAGTAGCTGAACTTTCTGCGGAACTAAGTGAGCAATTCGCTAAATCTCACCAACTACAGGAACGCATCCGGGTGAATCTGGCTAAAGTTGGGATTGAAATATGAGCTGGCAACCTGCCTTATTACCTCCTAAGCACGAACTAGAGACAAAAGCAGTGCTAAAACAAGTTGCGGTGGCCCATCGTCATTTAGCCGAATTAAAAGGCGTGGCCGCCACTATCCCTAATGAGCAGATACTCATTAGCACGCTGACGTTGCAGGAAGCACGAGATAGCTCAGCAATAGAAAATATTATTACGACGCACGACGAACTGTATAAGGCTGAGTTGCAAACCGATTATGCGCTCAGTACAGCTACGAAAGAAGTACAAAACTACGCGAATGCGCTGCGAAAAGGTTTTGATGCCGTACGGCGACACAAGATCCTTACGCTGAGCCATATTTTACAGATACAACAGGAATTAGAGCAGAATAATGCCGGGCTACGTAAGTTGCCGGGTACGTCGCTTAAGAATAGCACTACTGGAGAAGTTATCTATACTCCGCCGCAGCATCCGAAAGATATTGAGGACCTAATGCAAAATCTGGTTGAGTACATCAATAACGATGAATTATCTGACGTCGATCCTTTGGTAAAAATGGCGGTGATCCATCATCAATTTGAGAGTATCCACCCCTTTTACGATGGTAATGGACGTACTGGGCGAATTATCAATATCTTGTATCTGGTATGTAAAGACTTGCTGCAACTTCCAGTACTATATCTGAGCCGCTATGTTGTGGATAAAAAGCCCGATTACTATCGTAGTTTACAGCAAGTACGCGATGCCGGGGATTGGGAAGGCTGGCTGTTGTTCATGCTGAAAGGAATAGAGCTTACTTCTCAGCAAACCATAAAATTAGTTAGGGGAATTAAAGACCTGATGCAATTTTATAAACATCAAATTCGCAGTGAGCTGCCTAAAATTTACAGTCAGGACTTACTGAATAATCTATTTAAGCACCCATACACCAAGATAGAATTTGTGATGGATGATTTACAGGTAACGCGGATTACGGCTACCAAATATCTAGACGAGCTAGTACAATTAGATTTGCTAGAGAAGCACAAGATTGGTAGAACTAATTATTATTTAAACGTATCTCTCTACCAGTTCTTTATTGATGCACGAGAGCGATATGTATAAAAAACAGTGAATTGCTTTACACTTTATTTATAAAATGTATAGAAAAGCGGCATTTTCTATATATGTTAAAAGTCATATGTATATAAATATATACTTTTCTATATATGACATATATTAGCCCAGAAAATGGCTCTAAGAAGGACTGACATTCAAAACGTATTAGAGTAGGCAATGAACTTGACAGAAGAACAAATAGAGAATCTAAAAGCTATTATTGGAACAGCTCTAGAAAAACTCTACGCTTGTGATAACCAACTAATCGTGTATGGAGTAAATGAAAGGGCTATTGCATTCCGTTTTGGACTGTACCTCAGTGATTTAATACGCGATTCTGAAGACTTCTGTGACCTCCATGTAGATGCTGAGTACAATCGAAATATGGATGATGTCAAAAGAACAGCTTCCCGTCCACGTGGTTCCGCTCCGGATATCCTTCTGCATCAACGAATGACGCATGAAAATAATGCGCTTATCTTAGAGTTTAAAGGTTATTGG
>NZ_JBARYM010000624.1:0-7664 GCF_049647865.1 Tunicatimonas sp.
CTGGCGAAATTCCTATCTATATACACATTACCATCAACGGCGAGGTGAAAGAGCTTTCCACAAAGCAGTGGGTAGATGCAAAACTTTGGAGCAGTGAAAAGGGTAGAGTGAAAGGTAGTAAAGAAAACAGTAGAATGATCAATAATCATATTGATCAGATCAAAGCGGAGCTTATCAAAATTTATAATAGTATGGACGACAACAGAGATAGGACTTTCGCTTTTGAATAAGGATACCGTAAACTATTTGGATGTTAAATAAACACGACTACATCAGCTATCTGCTCAGTACCCAGACCAACTACACTTGCACCAAATTGGCTGATCACAAAGCAGGGCTAAGTCACGATGCCGTGAGTGATTTCCTCCGACAAGAACGCTTTACTCCTTCTCAACTGTGGGATAGAGTCAACCCTCACCTTGAGGACAGCCAGCAAGCGGCCATCATTGTAGATGATAGCGTCCAGAACAAGCGATATTCCCGCTTCATAGACTTGGTCAAATGTCAATACTCAGAGACTGAACATGATATGGTACGGGGTATCGGCTTAGTTAATTTGGTGCATTCAACAGGTAACAACGGAGATTTCTGGCCGATTGACTACCATATCTACCATCCTAATACGGATGGCAAGATTAAGAACGATCACTTCCAAGAGATGTTTATCCGGCTAATTACCTATAAAAAACATCCAAGCCAAAACGATCCTTTTGACAGATGGTATGGCTCAGCCGATAATTTTAAACTCATCCATCGTAGCGGTTGGACCTTCTTTACCACATTAAAGAGCAATCGTAAGATGAGTGTAAACCGAGATATAGGTTACCAGCATCTGGACGAACTGCACTTTGATAAGCGAACACTGGCCAGTAGACTGGTTGTTAAGCTACAGACGGCCGCATTGAATGGATCATTACCAATGATTTAGATCAGCATGTTAACTGTTCTGTTGCAGAACCGGGCACCGGTGCGCTTAAAAACGACAATCGGTGGCAGACGGTTGGCCGCGCCATCGAAGACTTTCACCGGGGCTTCAAACAATTGACAGGTTCACAGAAGTGTCAGTGCCGTCAGTCGCGTTCGCAGCGTAATCATTTAGCTTGTTGCTACTATGCTTGGGTGTCGCTCAAAGTAAGAGCTAAACAATTACATACAACCATCTACCAAGTAAAGCGTAATCAGCTTACCGACTATTTGGTCAATCAACTTTGTTACCCAACAATTCCTGCGTTATGATACCTAAGGCGAAAGTCCTAACAGTGTTATGGGCTTTTACTTTTAGTTTGAATCAATTATCTGACCAACACCGGAAATATTTGTTGTAATGGTTGGGGTTCCTTTATAATAGACGCTACCTGAACCGATAATTGTTACGTCCAAATTTGATGTTACAAGAATTTTTGACTTTCCACTTCCTGAAGTACTAATTTCTGCATCGGTTGTTTCCAGACCAAATCCGTTTAAGTTACCAGAACCCAAAATATTATGTTTTAACTCATCTGCTTTTCCAGAAACATCTATCCTACCACTTCCTGAAATAGTACTTGTCAATATAGAGCTTTCTGTTTCAGCTTCAATTTTGCCCGAACCTGAAATAATAACATTAGATAATGGTAGTATATGTTCTCCAGTTATTTTACCTGAACCTGATAGAATTAATTTTTCTATGTTATTAGAAGTAATAATAATGTCTAATTCATCATAGCTTTTGTGATAATTATTTGGCAAGACAATGTCCCATACACCATCGTTTACTGTTTTTTTAATCTCATTAATAGTTTCTTTTCTTCCTGTTATTTCAACTTCTTGGTTTTGCCCCTCAATAATTCTAACATTTCCTGGAATTGATAATGCAATGCCATTGAAAGCATCCAATTCAAAAGATTGTGTAATTATCGGACTTACGTCTTTAATGTCTTCAACACAAGAACTGATTACCAAGACCATTGTAATAATAAACACCAAATAGTAACTAGCTTTTTTCTTAATTTGCAAATAATTCATTCTTTCTATAATTTTATTATTGACACCTACTTCCGTTTAAAGCCTATTTTCAGCTTATTCCGACTAATATGGGGTTTATTTAATTGCCCCTAACACCGAGATAAACTTCATATGACGTAGGACAGCGGGGCCACCCTGGTAGGGTACCGCCCAAGCTCCCACGGACGCCTTGCTGGCTAGCCTGGATCAGTTTAAAAGTACTATGATCAGCGAACGAGTAAAGGTAGGGATGGTAAAGGTAAGAAATTTCACGCTCTACACTTTCCTCAAATATCCAATAACAAATTAAGAAATTGTACCCTCAGCAGGTTTCTAACAATTAGATTAGTAAACAGCTAAAAGTAAGATATGGCACGGCGTGGAACTACCTTCAAAAATTAAATGATTTATTTTAATCCTCGTTCTTTTCTGTAACGTGCTGATAATCATTCTGAATAGATGGGTGGGACAACTCTCCGGGACTTCCTTTCACTGGTATAAATTCTAGCGCAGGGTAGGATAAGGTTATATCACTCACATCTTCTTCTCTCAAGAATTGTGTGATCGTAGAGATTGCTTGAGGATGGGCCAGTATCTGTTCGTGTCCTGCAAAGTCTATGATGATATGACTGCTATTAGAAAAGCCCCAGCGTACTTCTTCAGCCTGATAAGGGGGCGTATTGCTATCAAGAGTGCCACTCATTAGTAGGGTTCGAATATTACTCGAGAAAGGAGCACGAAACTCTTCGCCTAAATCAGGGGAAGGCCAATCATTCTGCATCATGGCTGATAAAACATCCCGGAATGGACTATCTACTGTTTCTTTCTCTATTCTTTTTAACCGGTCGGAACTAGCCCCAGAGGCTGGATCCATGGTGGCATTCATACCTTGTACTCCGTATAAATCCCCGACACGTTTCTGCACAAACCACTGCAAAATATCGTAGTCGCCTTGGTCAATACTGAATAGCAGGCGGGGGAAAACAGGAATGTCACTAGCATCACTTATGTCAGAAAGCAGTATCAAGTTAAGTCCAAAGGAACCGATATTTATTGGCATGGACTCGCCCGTAAGTGGGGAAGCAACTTTTAGTTTGACAGGCTTCTCTTCTAATCTTTTGATGATACGATCATACAGATCAATCAAATCTGGCACCTCTTTATTCACCTTAGGATCAGCCTGAGCGAGTAAAGCAATTTTTTGAAACTGGGCAACGAAGGTAGAAGGCAGTTTAAAGGTATGGTTAAGTCCTTCCACCCCAATTAAGACGGCATTCTTTACGTGCTGGCCAAAGTATTTCATGTAGGCTAAACCCAAATGAGTTCCGTAGCTAAACCCCAATAACGAAACCTGTTCATAAGATAAGGCTTGCCTCAGATTGTCAATATCTTGGGCGTTCTCCAGCGTAGTGTATCCTCGCAAATCAACTTTCCGCTGCTCAAATTCAGCTAAAGCAGCCTGGCTCATGGTCGCCAGATATTCTTCTCTGACTTTCTGGTTAGCAAAAATATCAGCTGGAACATCCTTGGGAGTAATGTATAGCACCCGTTGCGTTCCGGCTCCCGTGCCCCGCTGGTCTAACAAAATAACGTCACTTACTTTTAGAAAAGGAAGCCAGCGTTCTAAGTAGAAAGGGTCATCGGCTTGCCAGGTACAGCTTTGTCCTGGGCCGCCTTCCAAATAGACCAATGGGACTTGAGAAGTCGGATTTATGCTTTTTAGCTGTATAAAATGAATCGATATGTTCTCCGAATCTGGGTTGGCTCGGTTCTCCGGTACCATCAGACTTCCCACTTGAGCCTCGACAACAGTCCCCGATTTGCTTTTGAAAGACTTATTCTCAATGGTTAGCGATTCAGATGGATTCTGAGCGTTAGCGAGTAGGGTGGTTATCCACAGACAGCTGAGCAATAGTAGGTGTTTCATCGTTTTATTTTTTCCAATGTTACGCCTTACACTGATACGGTTGGTAAAAAGTAGACCAATACCCAATAGCTCTAATTCGATGAAGAAGTTGATCCTACCAACGGCATTTATCCTGCGATGCTGCTCGTTCGGGCTATGATACCTCACATTGGTCGCCCTTCTTCAATTAATAATTACTTTTTTGCTACTTTTCCTATATGAAAAAGGTAGATCAACTCATCGACCAGATTTCTCAGCACCGTTGGCTGCTCCATCTTCTGTTTTGGGCTGGTTTCTGGTTCATTGCTCCCGTTACCTCCACGCAAGGTTTAGCAGAAATGGGACAAGCATTTATCTTCCGGGGAATTGGGATACCCGCCAAAATGATGGCGACGTATCTACTGGTATATTTTCAAATCCCCCACCTTCTGCAAAAAAAGAAATACATTTGGTTTGTTGGTAGCTTACTTGTTAGCATTCTGATCTTTACGGTATTGGCGCGTTTTATTAATATTCACATCGCCGAAAGGCTAACCGACCCCCAGGGGCCTCGAGAATCCTTAGAACAAATTATTAGAGAATTCGAGTATACTATACTTGGTTATTTTGGCAGAGTATACGGGGTTGCGTTTCTTTTTCTTTTCATCAAGATGATCAAGGACCGAGGAGAAGAAAAACAGAAGATAGAGCGACTCAAACAAGAAAAGGCTACAGCTGAACTTAGTTTTTTAAAGGCTCAAATTCACCCACACTTTTTATTCAATACGCTTAACAACCTATATGCGCTGACGCTAGATAAATCAGATCAGGCCCCTCAGGTGGTTGCTAAGCTTGCTGAGATACTAGATTATATGCTTTATCAGTGTCAGGCAGACAAAGTGTCAATTCGTCACGAAATCGCATTAATAGAACACTATATTGACCTGGAAAGATTACGGTATGGTGAGCGACTGCAGTTAGATTTTGCCCACTCTGTTGACGATTGGCAGACATCAGTCGCTCCACTCATCTTGATCTCTATCGTAGAGAATGCGTTCAAGCACGGTGTTAGCGGTGTGGTTGGTCCCGCAGTGGTGGTGATTTCGCTTACGGTTAAAGATGGCAGTCTACACTTCCGAGTACTTAATACCAAACCTAGCGTCAGTCAAGATGACCAAATGAACTACCGAGCGGGAATCGGGGTACAAAACGCCCAACGTCAATTAGATTTGACGTATCCTCATCAGTACAAATGGCTAATAGATGAGCAAGAAGAAACCTACGAAGTAAACTTAAGCCTATGAAAAGTGAAAAGACAAACTGCTTGATCGTAGACGACGAACCATTGGCGGCCAACTTACTAAAGAAGCATTTAGAGCAATTTTCCCAGTTGCATTTGGTAGCCGCCTGCGGAAACGCATTAGAAGCCTTTAATTTACTACAAAAAGAATCTATTGATTTACTCTTTTTGGATATTCAAATGCCCGGTATTGACGGGATCAAATTTGCACGATCATTGCTGCATCCCCCCAGTATTATTTTCACTACTGCCTATCGCGATTACGCCGTAGAAAGTTACGAATTGGATATAGTAGATTATTTACTTAAACCGATCACGATTGATCGGTTTTTGAAATCAATCAATAAATACCTCTTGCGAACCGACAATCAACGATTATCATTTGCACGTGCAGAAAAGGAAGAGAGCAGCGGAGAACAAAGTATATATGTGAACACCAACCGAAAATACGTGAAGGTACTATTTGAAGAGATATTGTACGTAGAGAGCCTTAAGGATTACGTGAGAATTAATCTTCCTGGACAGTGCATTACAACCAAAGATAAAATTACTGATTTTGAACAAAAACTACCCCATCACTTTTTCCGAGTGCACCGCTCTTATATCGTAAACATCCGAAAGATCACTGCCTATACCATGCACGATATTGAAATTAATGGAAAGGAAATTCCCATTGGGATATCTTATAAGAAAGAAGTGATTACCTTTTTAAAGAGAACAAGCGCTAACGAATGATATAAGGCACTATAGTGTCTGCTTACCGCCTATTTCTATCGCGTTGGCGCTGCGTCCACAGTGGGGATCCGATCCGTTGCTATCGGAACTCCAAGTAGTGACAGGTCACTTAATAATTTCATGACAAATCCCTATGTTGTTTGAGCGGGCTACCAACCATGAGAATAATGCTTTTCAGTTACTACTTATACAATATGTTGGCTATCGTTATTTTAGCCAGTTCATAGAGTATTCATTACTGTCAGACCACGTTACTTCATTTTTTAAATAACAGTTTAAAAAATGAAGTATTACTTCGCATTTTAAATAATGCCCTTTTCCTTTTTCATAGCCGTTACTAGCCATCATAGGTATCATATATGGTAAATCAGTAAAATCAATATGACCAGCATTGGCAAACCTTACCCAGTGTCTTATGGAATCGTCTCCTTCAAAGAAGTTAGAAACGTTTTCTAACTCATACTTTTTGACCTGCCGATAAAAGTCTGCATCAGGCAAGCCTTTTTCTTCAAGATCTTTATTGGGTAAATCAGGTGAGTAAGAACTTAAGTAAAGAAATGGACAACTGATTACTGAGGTAGCATTTGCAGGCATTGGCCCATCAATGTTTATAATAGCTTGAGGCTTCAACCTGTTCTTGTCAATATTTGCGCAAGTTGTACCACCAAGTGAATGCCCAATGAGCGCTATTTGATTGAAGTCGATAGTTGTAACAAAAGCTAAATTTTCATTTTTTAACTGTTCAATGACAGCTATGATTTTTGCTGATTGAACGGGTACTACTCTTGTCATCAGTTTGGCTACAAATTCTTGCTGTGCTCTGACGTCTAAAATAGAGGCTTCTTGTAAGCTCAATTCATATTTTTCAAAAGAAAAATCAAAATCTACAGAAATTACTATATACCCATGGCTAGCAATTTCTTGTAATAAGGCTGTATTATCTATGTTAGTACTTGCTGCTCCATGAGCATAAATTACTAATGGAAATTTAGTAGAAATACTATTATTAGAAACATCTCTATAACCGCTTGTCTGTACAAGAGTTAAATGACTAAAAAGAAATCCAGGCATTCCCATTAAGTCATCTAATTTAGTTATGGGATTTTCACAATACACATCTTTTTTAGTTCCTGCTTCGCCTATTGGATACCACGCTTTTAAATCAATACGACCGGTGTTTTCACTTTTAGTATCGATGACATGGGTTGTTGTTCCTACAAGATAGTCACCCTTAATGGTAGGGAGTTTGAATACGGGGACTAAATACCCAATAATTGAGCTGATTAGAATGAGTATTAAAGAAAAAATAGTAGTGGATAATCGCAGCCATTTTTGACGAATTTTGACTTTTAAAAAGTAATTAATAATAACGATGACCGAAAGTAGATAAACAATTGTCAACTGCCATCTTATACCTTCCAAGCTAATATGCAACAAAAGTGCAATAGCGCTGCCTGTCAATATTACTTTTTTAGTATTAGAGGGAATTGCATAAAACCTTCCAATTAATAACGCTATCAGCAGTAGTATAGTAATTAGTTCAAATAATCTCATACATCATTATTATTGATTAGTACCAACAGTTACTTTAAAAAGTAGCAAATTTTATTGCACTAACTTTCCGTCTAAAAATATACCTTTGTTCTAATTTCTCGCTTTCGTTTTAACGATTAACCCGCTGTGATTTTTACACATTATTACCACACGTATTTAGGTTTCATGTATACGTTTCACCACATAATCTAATTGACTGTCTTTTCC
>NZ_JBARYM010000625.1:0-4750 GCF_049647865.1 Tunicatimonas sp.
GTTATCGGTAATCTCCTGTACGAAGATGCCGTTCGGATTCGGGGATTTCTGCGGAAAAAGCTTGATTTATCTGACTACAAGTCCAATTTTTTCATTATTGAAATCGGCAACGAGGACGTAAGCAAAACCAAAAGTATTGTGGCGATATAATCGCGTAGAAAGTAAGAAATATGGAATGAGATAGATTGAGAATTGCCTGTCTCGCTGACATTGGGTAAACTTTTTGCTTCTAATTGCCAGTTTCTGAGATCTCCCAATCAAGATTAGGTACACCGGCCGCGTAATAAAGCTCCGCTTTTGACTTCTCTCGCTGAGTTTTAAATTTTAGCAGCTTGACTCGAGCATCTAGCAGTTCGGTTTCTCGGGTGTTGATTAGAAATATAGAGCTTTCTCCAAATTCAAACTTCCGAAGTTCACCATCTAACAATTGTTGGTAGAAATTTACCATCCCGGATTGCTGTACAATGATTTGACCTAGATTTTCTACGGTGTTGTAGGTAGTCAACACTTCGTTAGCTACTATTTGCCGTTGGTACGACTGCTCAAAGTACAGTTGCTCTAATTTAATATTAGTTTGGGCCAACTTACCTCGCTCTTTACGTAAGAAAAGTGGAAAATAAAACTGCACCCCAGCTTTGTAGTCATTAAAGAAAAATTGCTGGTTATCTCCATTGCCAACGCTACCATTCGGTCCCAATTCAGACACCCGCTCACTAAGAAAGTTGTACTTTAAATCAATTTGAGGTTTTAAAAACTCTAAGGCCAATCGCCGATCAATTTCAGTTTGCTGAAATTTGGCAGCTAATTTTCTTAGCTCAGGATGAGCTTCCATCGCTAATTCTTGCAAAGCAGCCAGTAGCTCAATGCTCACCGCCTCACTCTCGTTTAGCAGAGGAATTGTGGCTTCGGCTAGTTCTAAAGGTAGCGATTGGTCGCTTTCTTCATCGGCAGTGGCCCATAGATACACTGAAACGGCTAGTCGAGCATTCTCTAAATCTAGCTGAGCTTGCACTCGCTGAACATCTCGTTCCTGGTAGTTGATAAATGCTTTCAGCGAATCAAACGGAGCCACATCGCCATTAATTACTTGTTTAACTACTCCATTATAACGCTGCAGGGCCACATTTTCTACCTCACTGATAATTTCGTATTCCCGATACGAGTAGTACCAGTCCCAGTAGGCTTTAGCCGCATCAAATAGCAATTTATTAATCTCTTTAATCTGTTCGGCCTGAGCTAAATCCTGCATCAATCGAGCCTGACGAATAGCCGCTCGTCGCTGGTCAATAAATAACCCTCTTCCTATTGGGAGTGAAAAACCAGCGTAGATTAAACCACCGGAAGGGGTACTCTGAGATTCATCTAAGAATTCTCCACTATTGCGCTCATAACCAGCCTCCAAATCAATGGGAAACCACATTGGAATTTTCAATTTACTATCCCAAGTGCGGTAGTATCGTTTGTTATCGAACTCTTTAATGTTAAAGTCAGACTGTGCTACCGGATCAAGTCTTCCCCGGGCCATTCGTAAATCCTGAAAAGCCAGATCATTGAACAAATTTGCCCGTCTCACTAGTGGGTGGTGTGTAAGAATATGTCCAAAAAAGTCATCTAAGGTAAAAGCCTGACTTTCCACTACCAGCGAGTCACGCGAGACTAGGACTGAGTCCATTTGGGCGTAGACAGTCTGAGTCAAGCTTACCGCTAGCAATAAGACCATTCCGAATTTTTTTAGGCTAATATACTTTTGCAAGATTATTATTTTTTAAACCATAAGTTGCACTGCGCCAGTTGCACTGCGCCAAAGCATTTACTTAGAAGCCGTTTTGACGTCTGAATCTTTCGCATCCGGTTCCTCTTCTAAACTCGGCGGAAAGCCGTTATACAATCGCCATAATTCATACCAAAGAGGCACTTCATTAAGCATGGCAAACCCTTTTACTCCCGAACCTAACCTCAACTGCTCAGGCCAATCTCCATCATTGGTTGGATCAGGCGTAACTAATATACGGTACTTTCCAGCTTTTTTATCAGTTTCTACGTAGTCTATCACCTGAATAATACCTCCAAAGGTACCCACCGCTACACTAGGCCATCCGGAAAACTGGAGCGCGGGCCAACCATCAAATTGCAACCGCACGTGTCGTCCGGTTTCCAATAAGGGAACATCCATCGGCTTCACGTATAGTTCAATCGCTTTATCCGGATTACGAGGCATTACCGTTACTACTCCCTCGCCTTCCTTAATTGTTTCGCCAATGCCAGTTTTTAAAGCTCTTACAACAAACCCATCCTGCGGAGCAATAATTGAGTAACGATCCAACCGCTCTTCTACGTTCGCGTAATCATTCCGTTGTTTAATCAAACTTCCTTCCGCTTCAGCTAGTTCGGCCCGAGTTAAACTGAGGTCAGATTGAGCTTTACTGATTTTCTCCAGGTATTCTGCCTCGATAGAGTTCAGCTCAATCTGCGCATTAATCAGCTCATTTTGGGTAGCCAAAAATTTGTTTTCACTGGAAATTGCTTTTGCCTGGGTTTGTTGCGCTTTCTGCTCTTTTTGTTGCAACTCTGTTAGCGACTTTAACCCTTCATCGTACAGTACTTGCTGCCGTTCAAACTGGTTCTCTGCAATATTAACATTTACTTTCTCCGCTAAAAAATCAGTGCTATCACTAATAACCTTCAATTCGCTCTGCTTTACTTTATTTCTAGCTTGCTTAAGCTTTAACTGCAATCCATCGCGAAGTGCCGCAATTTGCCGTTCCAGCGCACGTGCTTTGTCTTCTTTAGCTTCAATACTTGTTTGTTTGGCTTCGATTTGATCTTGCAAACGAGAGAGCAGTTGAGGATCAAAGAACTTATCTTTTACATCTCGAATTGTCAATATTGTATCTCCTTCTTGAACATATTCTCCTTCGTTCACCAACCAATTGGTGATTTGCCCCGGAATAGCACTCTGAATAGTTTGAGGACGATTCTCCGGCGAAAGCGCCGTAACTTCTCCGGTAGCATTAATGTTCTGCTGCCAAGGAAGAAATAGCACTAAAAACAGAAAGATACCAATTCCGCCCATCCAGCGAGCGAGTACCCGCCCCGCCCGAGGCGACTGAAGTACATTCATAGACTCCAGTTGAGATAAATGTTCTGGTTGAGCTAAAATAGCTTTTCTCATAATTTCAATTTATGGTGTAATGGGTCGGGGCATATCCTCACCAACAATTTCTTTGAAGTATGGGTTCTGACTTATTTGCTCTTGAGTTCCTTCAGCCACAACTTCGCCTTCTTTCAGCACTACTACCCGGGTGCAATTGGTTAATATTACCGGATCGGTAGATACCGTAATGAGCGTCCAGCTATGCTGAGGATCAGTTAGATACTTAATTAATCTCTCTTTTTCAGATCGCTCAAAGAAGAAGAAAAAATCGTTAAGAATGATTACTTTAGGTCGCTTGGCAATACATCGAGCTAAGGTAATTTTATGCGCTAAACCAGTAGAAAGTCGCTTACCTCCACTGATTAGTTGGGTATGCATTCCATTGGGCAATTGATTGATTTCGTCGCTCGCTCCTACTGCCTTAATAGCATCAATTGCTGTTTGATACGTTGTATTTGGTTTACCTACCAGAATATTCTCGATGACTGTTCCGTCGAAGATATCTTCTTGCGAAACGTTTTTGGCGATACCATCCCGCAGAAAGTTAATATCAATATCTTTGAGTGATACATTGTTGTACGTTACCACTCCTTGGTAAGACGAATAAATGCCATCAATAATATTCACCAAAGTAGATTTACCACTGCCTGAGTGGCCGGTAATACAGATTCTTTCACCCGGTTTGAAGGTTAAATCAATGTTCTTAACTACCTTTTTACTATAACCCGGATAATTATAGTTTAACCCTTCAACCTTAACCTCAATCCCGCCTTCGAAAAATGTTTTAGGTAAACGTACCCCCATCTGATTTTCTAGAGGCAGATCGGTTACATGACCAATCTTATCTACGGCAGTTAGTACATCATAAACTGTGTCAAGGTTGATAATTATCTTTTCCACGGCTCCAAACACTAAAACAATAATAATTTCCGCCGCTACAAATTGCCCTAATGTGATCTGCCGATCAATTACTAAAATAGTCCCTAACACTAAAACCCCACCGGTAATCAAAACTTTAAAAAGTACGATAAACGAAAACTGACGAATTAATACTCCAAAATGGACTTTACGGTGTAATAAGTACTGATTAATATTATAGTCAGCCTTCTTCATAGGTAAACGAGTGGTTCCGGCTATTTTAAAGGAAGAAAGGGCTCTCGCTAACTCTTCTAACCAAAACGCCACCTTATACTTGTACTTAGATTCAATAATGGATGACTCCAGTCCTTTGGGTCCAGTAAAATAGAAGATAAGAAATAATATAGTGACTAGTAACAGCGCAAAGAATACGAAGAACGGATGATAAAACGACAGAAGAATAAGGCCAAAGAAAATTTGCAGCAGTGCTGTTGACAGGTCAATTAGTATCTTGGGTAAGCCTTTCTGTATAGTAAGAATATCAAAGAAGCGGTTAATCAGCTCGGGAGTATGATACTTGAATAGTGCTTCCGCATCAATTTTGGGTACTCGGTAAGCAAATTCAAAAGCCGTTTTGGCAAAGACTCGCCTTTGCAACACCTCCACCATCGATATTTGCATAATCTGTAAAACCCCTGATACTAGTATTGCAATAATAACCAATGCAATTAGCAGTAC
>NZ_JBARYM010000626.1:0-7304 GCF_049647865.1 Tunicatimonas sp.
TCGTTACGGTTGGCATCGTACTCCGAGATTATACCTTGATAGCATCCGGCGTAAATATGCTCAGGATTATCCGGGTCAAACGCCACAAAGGCACTTTCACAGCCCCCTACCCGACGGAAGTCTTCCCAGTAAATACCGTCCTTATTTGTACGACTTGGTATGGCCACCGTAGAGTTATCTTGCTGTCCGCCATACACGTAGTACGGAAATTGGTTGTCTACACTTACTCGGTAAAATTGGGCAGTAGGCTGATTTTGCTGAGTAGACCAACTTTTCCCGCCGTCAGATGAGATATTGGCTCCGCCGTCATTCGCATTGATCATATAATCTGGTTGGTCGGGGTTTATCCACAGATCGTGGTTATCGCCGTGAGGAGTAGGCACTTGCTCAAAGGATTTACCGCCATCAATAGATTTCATAAACGGAGCATTGAGTACGTAAACTGTGTTTTCGTTAGTAGGATGAGCGAAGACGTGCATGTAGTACCAAGATCGCGCTCGTAGTACCCGGTCTTCGTTGATTAGCTTCCAGGTACTTCCCGCATCATCAGAGCGGTACAGCCCACCTTGCTCCGATTCAATAATAGCCCAAACCCGATCGGGATTAGCCGGGGAGACAGTAATCCCAATTTTTCCCATAATTGAGTCCGGCAAACCAGTAGTAAGTTGCTTCCAGTTATCACCACCATCGGTTGTTTTATAAATTCTACTACCCTCACCGCCACTGCGGATTTTCCAGGGAGTACGCTGGTGATCCCAAAAAGCTGCGTAGAGCACCCGGGGGTTGGTCGCATCCATCGCCAAATCGCAGGCTCCACTATTTTCGTCTACGTATAATACTTTTTCCCAGCTTTCACCACCGTTTTGGGTTCGGTAAACGCCTCGTTCTTCGGTAGGTGCCCACGGGCTGCCTTGCGCGGCTACATAAGCCACATTAGGGCTTTCAGGGTGAATACGTACTTTAGAAATCTGTCGGCTTTTCTCTAAACCAACATTCGACCAGGTTCTACCGGCATCGGTAGATTTATAGATGCCATCGCCGTGGGAGGTTTTCACCCCTCGTACCGGAGCTTCACCTGTGCCCACGTACAGCACGTTAGGATCACTTTTACTCACCGCTACCGAACCAATTGAGCCGGTTCGGAAGAATCCATCTGTTACATTTTTCCAGCTATGTCCGGCGTTGGTTGTTTTCCAAACTCCGCCGCCGGTAGCTCCGAAATAATACACTTGAGGTTGACCAACTACTCCGGTAGCCGTTGTTGATCGCCCGCCCCGAAATGGCCCAATGTTTCGCCAACGTAAAGCATCGTAGTACTTGTCGTCAAACTGAGCATTGTCTTCAGTAGATTTTGATCGTTTTTGAGCATCAACTTGATAAATGCCTGAGAAGGAAATCGAAAGGATAAGTAGTAGACGTAGTAGCATACGGAAGAAAGGTTGGTTTTGTATAATAATCCAATCCCAAAGTATTAGTTCTTCCCTGAATTACCAATCAATTGCTAGAAATTATCAGTGGGGGCTTAGTCAGCCAGTTCAGGTTTGTACTTAATACCACCGAAGCCGTACAAGAAGAGCGTTCGCGAGTATCTAAAGACGAGAGGTAGTGATAACAGCACCACTGCCGGAACAGCAGTAATGTAAACCACTAATTCCGGATCGCCAAAAAAGTTGTACAAGATGAATGCGGTACCCAGGAGTATCGCCATAGTGAAGGCATAGCTAACGTACATAGCACCAAAAAAGAAACCAGGCTCTCGCTCGTACTGTTCACCGCAGTGAGGACAGTTCTTATGAGTATCCGTGAACTTGGTGGGTTTTTGAAAGAATGAATAACGAAAAATATCTCCGGTGCGACAGCGAGGGCACTTATGATGGAGAATGGCGGACCCGGCGGATTTTTTTTGCATTGGATGCACGACTTTTTTTATACCAAAAAAATGCGATAGCTCCAACTAGCAGATACGGAGCCACAAATAGATACATTATACCAAGGTTAAGACCGGAAGCTAAATCTGTTTCACCGTAGCTTACGTTATTTTCTACCGTAGCCCGGCACATGGCACATTGGGCTATCAGCAATTGGGCTGATCCAATTACTAAAATTACTGACGTTACAAAAACCTTGATAAACCGTATCATAACTTTATAGTTGTAAAACGTAGTAAGTAAGTATTCTGTTCTTAAAAATTAACCGTAATACGGACTAATCATCAAATAAACGACCACTCCGGTTACCGATACGTACAACCAAACCGGATAAGCAAACTTTACAATCTTACGATGCTTATCAATCTTTTCGCTAATAGCGTAGTAAAGTGCTAACAAAACCAGTGGCACTACTATAATAGCTAAACCAATATGCGAAAGCAGAATAATCAAGTAAATCGTTCTCATAACGCCCAGTTCTGCTAACTCAGTAGCTGAAACTACGCCATTGTTGTCTACATCGCCAAACTTAGTAGAGTCAGCCGAACCGTGATAAATCACATAGGAAATTAAGAAAATGGCTCCGAGCGTAAATGCTACCAGCATCGCCAGCCGGTGGTAGGCTATTTTTTGTTGTTTGATAAATATTAGTCCGGCAATAAGCGCGATTGACGTAGCTGAGTTGAGAGCGGCATTCAAGTGGGGGAGAAAGTACACCCAATCGCCCGCTACACTCACTTTAGCGGATGAGAAAAGCAGTAAGGCTACTACCAGTGGAATAGCTACTGAAAGTACACCAATGATAATAAGGTATCGGTTATCCTGCGCGGTCTTCTGCATCGTTTTTACTTGTCAGTACTATACTCTAAAACTCGAATTTCAGCAATTAGGCGATCTACTTCGGCCGGGTCGGTTCCTTGGTAGTAGCCTCGAATTTGCCCCAGCCGATCTATTAACACTAAGGTTTTGTGTAAAGGAATATCGGCGCGGGGTATTACTAATTCACACTGAAGAAACGAAGGATACTGACGCTCAGTTCCTTCTAGAAAAGACCAATTTCTTTGTTTATATTTCTCGGCTAGTGTTGTGAATGAAGATGAGTTAGGGTTGGCCACTAAGATAATTTGCGGCGGTACTTGGGCTTCCAAAACTCCCTGCACCCGAGCTAACTCTTCCAGCATGTTTGCACAATCGTCTTCACATTTGGTCGGAAGAGCATGTACTATCTGTACTGCACCAATAAACTGATGAGATTGGGGCTGAGTATTGGCTACATCTGAGGTAAACAATGGCTTTACTCGATGGGCTGCTTGGCTAGACTCACAGGCGGCAAGCGAGTCAATACCATTCTCGTAAAAGATAGGAACCGCGTAGTGACTGGTGCTAAACAGTTCAAAGAATAGCACAAAAAAAATCGGTATTGCCAGCAGTAAGATGAGCAAACCGATTTTTCGGGATTTTTGCATATCGTTTTAGACCTATCTTGTAGTATTAGATAGACCGGAAAGAGCGGATATTGTTTAAAACTTTAGCTCAAAGATCGATGACCCTTCAGCTAACAGCGCAATAACTAACCAAATTACAAAGATAGTTGGAATAATAATTGACCAGATAAGCGTTTTTACTTCACCTTTGAGGTGCATAAACTCCGCTACAATGTAAAATGCTTTTACTAAGGTGAGGGCTACGAACGTAAAAAACAATAGCGGACCTCGGGGAAGAATATACGCTAGAGCAAATTCTATAGCGGTTACAATTGCCAGAATTCCGGCGATACGCCATAGCTGATTAATTTTCTTGTTATCTTTTGGTTGAACCTCAACCATAGTAGCTTCATCTAATTGTGCCATGAGTTATTGAATCAGTGTTGTCAAATCAAATAAAAGAAGGTAAATACAAATACCCATACTAAATCTACAAAGTGCCAGTACAATCCAACTTTCTCTACCATTTCGTAGTGGCCTCGTCGTTCAAAAACTCCTACCGTAGCTTGATAGAAGATCAGAAAGTTGAGCATCACCCCACTAAATACGTGGAAGCCATGAAAGCCAGTAATAAAGAAAAACAAGTCAGCAAAAAGGGGCGGTCCGTATTGGTTTTGAGTGAGATTGGCTCCGTAAAAAATAGAACCATCGGGCATCATCCCACCCTCATCAGTTCCGTGGATAAAGTGTGACCATTCCCAGGCCTGACAACCCAAAAAGGCGACTCCGCCCACAAGTGTCCACAACATCCACTTCGTTACGTCCTTCTTATCCATCCGATGCCCAGCCTCCACAGCTAGTACCATTGTAACACTACTCAGAATCAGAATAAATGTCATGATACCTACAAAAACCAACGGAAGAGATACTCCGTGCAGTAGTGGTACTGCATCAAAAACTTTCTCCGGAATAGGCCAATATTCTTGAGAGAAAACAAAATCTTCTGCTTCTCCCTTGTACGCAGGCCAAGCATAGCGAATCATGCCGTAAGAGATAAGCAGCGACGAAAAAGTAAACGCATCAGATAATAGAAAGAACCACATCATGAGCTTTCCATAGCTGGCCTTCAGGGGAGCCACCCCACCGTTCCAGAGGCCACCTTTGGTTGTTTCTTCTACAGACGTTGTAGTAGTTGCCATAAGTTTATAGTTGATTCAAGAAAGAAATCCGTTAAATGATTGTAGTTGCTAGTTAGCGATTGAGCAGCAAAAATAGAAATAAATACAGCCAAAGTCCATCTAAAAAATGCCAATAGGTTACACACATTTCCATGGTGTCCATTCGCTTACTATGCACTTTGTAGCGAAAAGCCTTTACCACCACTACCATTAAAAAAATTAATGCACTTATGATATGCACCCCATGTACTCCACTCAGTACATACACAAACGAACCAGCGGGGTTTCCTACAAAGAACACTTCTATATTTACTAATGCGCCCCAAGCCATAAACTGACCAATTAAAAAGGCAATTCCTAAGCCTAGCGTAATTAATAAAGCTGCCCGAAGCTGAATAATCTGATCGCGCTTAGCTGAAATGTAGGCCCAATGCATGCTAATACTGCTGGCAAAAATAATCCCGGCAGTGGTCCAGAATAAAGGGGGGAGCTCAAAGTCTAACCAATTTCCTTCTGAGCGCCGCACGATGTATGCACTGGTGAAAGCCGCAAAAATCATCACTACCGTGACAATGAATAGCCAAAGCGCGAATTTTTGCGGGTGCATAGACAAAATTGGCTGTGGCTCTTCGCGTAAGCTAATCTGATCTATTTCCTTTTCTATATTTAAAGATTTTTCCATCCTTCTTTCCTTAAATCTTGTCTAATAAATAAGCAATCTGCACCACTGGCAGATAAATAAAAGACCCAAACATAATTTGTAAAGCTACTTTACGAGAGCCATCCATCATTAATCGGAAAGTCTGCCCTAAAAATAGTACCCCGCATACCGTTGCCACAATCGCTGAGTCCACCCCAGTTATTCCAAATTTAAGAGGTAGCAACCCCAAGGGTATCAAAAATAGTGTATAAGTCATAATCTGTACCGCCGATTGAACCGTTTTTCCGCCCTTAGAAGGAAGCAATTTAAAACCGGCCTTCTGGTAGTCTTCATCGGCTACCCAGGCAATTGCCCAAAAATGAGGAAATTGCCAAATGAACTGAATAGCAAAGATAATAAGTGCTTCGTGCGTAATAGTTCCGGTCACCGCTGTCCAGCCGAGCAAAGGAGGCAACGCTCCCGGAATAGCTCCCACTAGCACCGCAATGGGGCCAACGCGCTTAAGCGGCGTATATACAAAGCTGTACAGCACAAAAGAAAGAAAAGCAAGGCCAGTAGTCAACGGATTAGTGAATTGCGCTAACAGCAACATACCTACTCCCCCCGTTACCAACGCTACTCCAATTGCCTCCGAAACACTTATTCGCCCAGTGGGTAATGGACGATTTTTGGTGCGAGACATCAACTTATCATATTCTCGCTCAATAATCTGATTCACGGTAGAAGAAGCTCCTGAAAGCAAGAACCCTCCTACCAACAGAATTGCCAATTGTAGCCAGTCGATACTACCTAATGTTGCTAATACAAACCCAAAGCCTGACGAGAACGCTACTAATATGGATAAGCGAACTTTTAACAGTTCGGTATAGCTTCGCAGCTTTTCGCTCCAGATATCTGTTACTTCAATTTTCTTAGTAGCTTGCATATTCCTGGATTTCTTCGGTTATGTCAGGTTCAATAGACCGGCTCAGGTTTAGCTTCATCAGCAAAAATAGCTGAATTCCGAAAGCTACAGTTGCCAGTAATAAGTGTACTGGCTGCGCTGCTCGGGGAATTCCAAAATACGCCATAATTGCACCGGAAACCACTTCCAACCCAATAATTACTACTAATACCAAACTCCACTTCGTTAAGTTTCCACTCTTGCCAAAACATTGAAACATTGTAGCTGCCAACCATAAATGGGCGGCAATAACAATAAGCGATAGTGATCTATGCCAAGTGAAAACGCTTCCCAAAGATTCTATCCACTGCTGCCGCTGGTTCTCTCCTAACTCTTTAGTAACAATATCTACCGATTCCCGTACTTGGGTGCCTAGTAAAATTTGCCCTAATGTTAAAAGAACCAGTACTATTAGTAAAGTATTAAGTTGACCGAATTCTTTTTTTGGCAGTGAGTTTCCTTTAGACAATACCGAAGGTTGAGCCCGGAAAGCAACGTAGATAAGCAGACTAACGATGATTAACGCTATTAGCATATGAAAGGTGATCATGCCAGGCAGCAAATTCGTAGATACTACAATTGAGCCGATCCAACCCTGAAAACCCACCAGAACTACGGCTGCACCCGATACCCAGACCAAACTACGGTCGGATTGCAACTGCTTCAGTGAAGCTAAAAATGTAGCAAATATAAGTAAGCCGATAACAGCACCAATAAGTCGATTTACGTACTCTATCCAAGTTTTAGAAGCGTTGAAGTCTTCTTCTTCTAGAATTGATTTATCGCTTTTTACTCGGTCAGATAAGTTCTTAAAGCCTAGTTGCTCTAAGTAAGCGGTAAAACGACTGTTCTTCTCAGCTCGTTTTTGCGCGTAAATTTCCTTATAGTTCTCAGGAAGTTGAGATACCTCGGTAGGAGGTACCCAACTATTGAAGCATTTGGGCCAATCGGGGCAACCCATGCCTGAACCGGTACTGCGGACAATACCTCCTACTAAAATCAGCAGGTAAACCGCTACCAGCGTAGCTACGCTAAGTTTAGGGAATAAACTATTTGGCGTGGGGTTCATCCATTTTTTCGGTCTTTTCACCTTCTCGCTCAATACCGATCGATTCGTTTTCGTAAGGAAGATTAGACTCGGGAGTTTCGGAGAATGGAACTGTCTGCGGA
>NZ_JBARYM010000627.1:0-8431 GCF_049647865.1 Tunicatimonas sp.
ATTTGTGTGGCGCGAGTTAACCCTTCACCGCCCATCATAGCAATGTAGGCGTAAGAAATCGGCAGAATACTGGCACTACCAATTGGTGCCGCCGAAATAGCCCCGTTAAATTCGCCATCGTAATTAGCTGGATTTTCGGGTAAGTAAGGAGCAAGATGCTCTACCACTCCAATTGGTCCCATACCGGGTCCACCTCCACCGTGTGGGATACAAAAGGTTTTGTGTAAATTAAGATGGCACACATCAGCTCCGATGTTTGCTGGGCTGGTTAAGCCTACCTGAGCGTTCATATTGGCTCCGTCCATATAGACTTGCCCACCGTGCTGATGAACCAAAGCGCATATTTCCCGAATATCTTCTTCAAAAACTCCGTGAGTAGATGGATAAGTAACCATCAACGATGCCAAATTTTCGCTATGCTTTTCAGCTTTGTCCTGTAAATCAGTAATGTCAATATTTCCGTGATCGTCGCACTTTATCAGTACAACTTTCATCCCTGCCATTACGGCACTAGCAAAATTCGTCCCGTGAGCGGAAGTTGGGATCAACGCAATGTTACGGTGACCTTCATTTCGCTGCTGGTGGTAGCTACGAATCACCATGAGTCCGGCAAATTCACCCTGGGCACCCGAATTAGGTTGCAATGAAACATCAGCAAAGCCAGTTATCTCGCATAACCAAGCTTTGAGTTTCTCCGCTAATTCCTGATAACCTTGCGTTTGACTGGCAGGAGCGTAAGGGTGCAGTTGGCCAAACTCCGGCCAGGTGATCGGAATCATCTCGGTAGTAGCATTAAGCTTCATCGTGCAGGAACCCAACGGAATCATAGAATGAACTAATGATAAATCTTTGTTTTCCAGCTGCTTAATATAGCGCAGCATCTCGTGCTCCGATTGGTAGCGGTTAAACACCGGGTGCTGGAGATAGTCACTTTCTCTTACCAGTGCATCTGGCCAGTCGAGTGATAAATTGTCAGCTTCGTCCTCCAGATTAAGCGAAAGGTCTTTTTTTAGCGCATCTTTGAACGCCGAAAGTATATTCTCAACATCATTCAATGTGGTAGTTTCATCTAGCGAAATTCTAATACTTTCGTCAGCCAAATAACGGAAGTTCATAAGATGCTTATCCGCTTGCTCTTGAAGTTCCTGCTGCTTAATGCCCGATACTTTCAGCGTATCAAAGTAGTGTTCATTATGCTGTTCTAATCCTAAGGATTGTAAGCCCTTATCAAGAAGTTTAGTTAGTCCGTGAGTACGCTGAGCAATATTTCGTAAACCACTCGGGCCGTGGTATACTCCGAACATACCCGCCATAACCGCTAGCAATACCTGCGCAGTACAAATGTTAGAAGTTGCCCGGTCGCGCTTAATATGCTGTTCCCTGGTTTGCAGCGCCATTCGGAAGGCTGGGTTACCCTGATTATCTACTGAAGCTCCGATAATTCTACCGGGAACCTGTCGCTTATATTCTTCCAATGTAGCAAAAAAGGCCGCATGTGGCCCTCCGAAACCCATCGGAACACCAAAACGCTGCGTAGTGCCCACTACACAGTCAGCGCCCATCTCACCGGGAGGAGTCAACAAGGTTAAAGCCAGAAGGTCAGAAGCCATGGCTACCTTTACCCCGTACTCCCGAGCCGATTGAATTAACGCGCTATGATTATGAATTGCTCCATCTGAATCAGGATACTGAAGAAGCATCCCAAATAGCTGATTGTCAGTTATATCTAGTTCGTCGGTTGAAGCAACAATTAATTCAATTTCCAGTGGTTCGGCACGGGTTCGTAATACATTTATTGTTTGGGGAAATGTGTTTTTATCTACGAAAAACTTAGTGGCTTGTTTTTTATCGCCTTTACGCAATCCGTAAAACATGTTCATGGCTTCGGCAGCAGCGGTTGCCTCATCGAGTAACGATGCATTGGCCAGTTCCATTCCCGTCAACTCCATCACCATCGTTTGGAAATTGACTAATGCTTCCAATCGACCTTGAGCGATTTCAGCCTGATAGGGAGTATAAGCGGTATACCAACCGGGATTTTCTAAAATATTTCGCTGAATAACTGCTGGTGTGGTGCAAGAATAGTATCCTTGACCTAAGTACGACTTCGCCACCAGGTTCTTTTGAGCTACTTTCCGAAGTTGGACTAAAAACCCCGTTTCCGTAAGTGCTTCGGGTAAAGCAAGTGGTTTTTTTAACCGGATAGAAGCTGGAACAGTTTCGCTAATCAACTCATCCAAAGATTCTACCCCAACGGCATTCAACATAGAAGAAACTTCGTTATTATCAGGCCCATTGTGGCGTTCTTCAAAAGGGAGGTACGATTGCACAGATAATTTCATGGACATTAATTAATCAAACTAAAAAGGTGACCAATATAAGAAGTGATACAGGTTATTGTGACTTAATCAGTTCAAATAAACAGGTGAAAGTTTATAGAATGGCTAACTTATTAGCTGAACTTATTGCTTTCAATCAAGCAACTTAAAAAGTAACTGAGAGGTTCAGAGAATACAGGAAATGAGCGATATGAAATGTGAAAAACTAAAAGAGAAAATAAGCTAATCGTTTAGTTTAGTAATAATTGATGACTAAGGTCTTTATACACATTCAAAACTAATTGAAAATTGACCACAGACTAATAGCAATTTAGCTGTGAATCGGTTTAGTAATTTGCTGGTTTAATTATTCAGAACCCGGCGAATACCCGCTAGGCGCGATTGGAAATAATCTGTTTCTAACTGATCTTCTACTACGCCCCGGCTAGAAGAAGCGTGAACAAAGTAGGTTACCTTCTCTTCTTGACGGGTGATCATTCCTACGTGGCTAATTTTCTCACTACTTCGGAAAAAAACAAGATCACCGGGTAGTGCATCATCCGTTGCTATGGATACTCCCTCCCGGAATTGCTGATACGATGATGCGCCCAGTGAAATTCCCAACTGACTATAAACGTAGCGAGTAAATCCTGAGCAGTCAAACCCCTGGGGAGTCTTACCAGCATACTGATAAGGTACTCCAATCTGAGCTTCGGCAATAAGTAGCAAACTATCGTTTTTAGTTAGCGTTTGAGGAATGAATGAGGCTACCTTAACGGAAGAATGTGTATTCGGAGTGCTAGATTCTGTATACTGCTGAAATGCTAAAGCTGAGAGTACTCCCAAAACAAGTAGCCAGCGTTCGCCTAGCTTTGCATCCTGAACAAAGTAGAAGTGTAGTGCCTGCTTAAATTTAGTCATTGAGCTATTCGGTTAGGAATAGCGTTTTTAGGCTGAGCCAGAGTGCTTTTTTCTTTTCAACATCAGTTGCAATCTCTGATAATGGATCTGCCCACAAAAACGCTCTTTCCGATTCGTCCTTTATAACCTCATACTTTCTCGAAAAGTTGCTAAACTGCCAATCTTCGGGGGGCATACCAAATGATATACATGATTTAAATTCCAATTTACTTTCCAATTGGTTGGGCGTTTTGCAGTGACTAACATTCACTAGACAAACATCTTCAAACGAAAGCTTGAGAGCCAACAAGATTTTCTCTAATAATTCCTTACCGGAATCAGAAACATGATGAGTTTCTAGCTCTTCAACAAGTAAGAGGATTCTACAGCGATTTTCACCTAACGGTTGATATACTGTTTCCCCTTGCGCTTCGTCTACGACATAAACGGGTTCTTGGAAGAAAAATGGAAGAAAATCTACGTTGGATTCAAGCATTGGTGTATGGGTTATTCTTTACTAGGGTCTGAAATATCAAATATTGAACGTAGTTCATTTGCTTCCCCCGGTTTCATTCGTCCGGCTAATACCAGCCGTAATTGGCGTCGGCGCAAAGCTCCGGCAAAGAGTTGCTGCTCATCTTCTGACTCAGGTACCAGCTCGGGCACTTTAGATTTCTGCCCCTGAAGGTTTACCGCTACCATAGTAAAAAACGCCCGATGGCTCTCTACCACTTGGCTACTGGGTACATCTTCAGCCTGCACTTCGATATGTACCTCCATTGATGTATTAAACGCCCGGGTCACTTTTGCTTCCAGCGTAACAACGTTACCAATTTTTATGGGATGGGAAAAGGACACATTATCCACTGAAGCAGTTACCACGTAGCTATTAGCATGCTTTTGAGCGGCGATCGCCGCCACAATATCCATCCAATACAACAGCCTTCCCCCCATTAAACCGTTTAGTCCGTTTGTATCATTGGGAAAGACCATCTCGGTCATCGTCGTAAATGATTCTTTAGCGGTTTTTTGTTTCTTAGTCATTGGTCTACAGTCAATAGTCCTTCGTCACTTCTAATAATTCACGATCCGTTTATAAATCCGGGCCCCAGAATCCGAAGTTACGGTTTCCGAGTCGTCACTCTGTTCTTAATCGTTTCCAGGCCCAAAAGAGAAAAGCTCCTCCGGCAATGGCAACTACGGTGAAAATACTGGCTAAACCACTATTACCATAAATCCAGTTACCCGTACTAAACAGCGCGGTATACACCGTGATGCTTCCGATTAGCACACACAGCAGTTCTAACGGTAGCTGTCCTGGTTCTTTTTCTAAAACTACCCCTTCCGCTTTCGCTTTGGTAATCACAGCATTCCAGCCCTTTCCGCCAGGTTTTATCTTTCGGTAAAAATTAATGAGCGTTTCGTCATCGGTAGGGCGCGTAAGGAAGGCCGATACTATCCAAATAATAGTCGTAAGCAGCGATCCGATTACAATGGTCTGCCAGCTTTCCAAACCGTGTTCGGCAAAGGTAAAAAAGCTTGCAATAATCAGCGAAACAATCATCGCTATAATTTCGGTCATAGCGTTTATTCGCCACCAGAACCATCGCAAGATATAGATCAGTCCCGTTCCGGCACCCAAAAGCAATAGCAGATCAAATGCCTGACTGGCATCGGTAAGAAGCAACCCTAATCCTAGTCCAAGAAAAGCCGAAAACACGGTGACTAAACGGGCAGCCCAAATTAATTGTCTCTGAGTGGCATTGGGATTAATAAAGCGCTGATAAAAATCATTAACTAGATACGAGGCACCTAAATTTAACTGAGTAGAAATAGTCGACATAAACGCGGCAATAAGTGAAGCGGCAACCAGTCCTAACAATCCCACTGGCAGCAACGTAAGCATGGCCGGATAAGCCACATCATCGCCTAGTTTATCCGCCGAAAGTGCTGGGAATACGCGCTGGATATCAGTTAGCTCCGGGAATACAACAATGGAGGCCAACGCAATTAAAATCCAGGGCCAAGGCCGCAATGAATAGTGCGCAATATTGAAAAACAGGGTTGCACCAATAGCATTGCGCTCATTTTTGGCCGAGAACATTCGTTGGGCAATATACCCGCCCCCTCCGGGTTCTGCACCAGGGTAGTACGATGCCCACCACTGCACTGCTAAAGGAACTAACAGTATCGGCACCCATACCGATGGATCGGAAAAGTCGGGCAGTAGCTGGGTCTTTTCCAGCACTCGTTCGTCGGATAATAATTTACTAAGACCACCCACCCGCTCGTGGTTCACTAGATAGATGCAGGCCCAAATAGAGCCAATCATGGCTAAAATAAACTGAACAAAGTCAGTGATAACCACCGCCTTCAATCCCCCAAAAGTACTGTATGCTAAAGTAATCGAACCTGCAATAAGCAGTGTAAGCCAACCAGGAAGACCTAGCACAATCTCGCCAAATTTGATAGCTGCTAATGATACTGCGCCCATCACCACTACGTTGAAAACTAATCCCAAGTACAATGCTCGGAATCCCCGGAGAAAAGCGGCAGCCTTCCCGCTGTAGCGCAGTTCGTAGAACTCTACATCCGTTAGCACCATAGAGCGTCGCCAGAGCTTAGCAAAGACGAACACCGTTAGCATTCCGGTTAGCAAAAATGCCCACCAAGCCCAGTTACCCGCTACGCCATCTACCCGAACTAGTCCAGTCACGAGGTTAGGAGTATCGGCGGAGAAGGTAGTGGCGACCATAGAAACTCCCAGTAGCCACCAAGGCATATTGCGCCCCGAGAGAAAGAATTCAGATACATTGTCACCCGCCTTTCGGGATACGACTAAACCAACAATTAAGACAAATAAAAAGTAGGCCCCGACAATGACCCAATCGAGCGTAGCAAGTTGCATGTAGTAGTATTTTCAGGTTTGGTTTAGTGAGTTCGGGCTGATTTGTTAAATGAGCGAGCTAATATACAGGTTAGAATTTTTAATTTTAGAAAAACGACACGGGTAAGTGAAAATGAATAGGTCAGAGCCAACAGTACTTAAGCAGTTTATTGAAAGGTATATTACGATCTCTTCAACCGATTGGGATGAAATTCAAGCTTACTTCAATCGTCGCGAATTAGAAAAAGATGAGATAATACTGCAAGAAGGTGAAATTTGCCGGCAGCTTTATTTTTTAGAAAGCGGCTTACTGCGCTACTACATTATGACAGATGGTGAAGAGCGAAATAAGTTTTTTACCGTAGCCCCTTACTTTTTCACTTCGCAATTTAGCTTCAACCAGCAACAACCCGCCAAAGAGACTATCCAGGCAATTGAAGATTCTATGATTTGGGAGGTAACATATCAAGAGAATCAGCAATTACTCCAATTAGAATCTTGGAATTTATTTGCCCGCAAAATTACTCAAGAGGTTCAATTCTTTACTGAAGAGATTTTAGAAGAGCTACAAACCGAAACTGCCGAAAACCGCTATCTAAAATTAATGAACAATCAACCCGAGCTGCTACAAAGAATTCCTCTGAAACATTTAGCATCCTACTTAGGCATTGCCCCTCAATCATTAAGTAGAATTAGAAAAAAATTAATGGCTAACGGCCGAAGTTAACCTAGGTGCAGTAGATTTTATCTGCGCTTCGTCAAATTTGAGCATCATAAAATCAAATGTACGATGCTCACGATAGATCATAAGAAAAACTACCACTTTGCCGGAACTATAGAAATTAACAGACCTCAAGCTGAAGTCTGGGATTTGCTGATTGATGTCTCAAGGTGGAAAGACTGGGATACTGAACTCAAGACATCTACGCTTAACGGAAAGTTTACGCTGGGTGCTACTGGAGAATTGATTCCTAAGAAAGGACCTAAGCTTAAATTTCATATTTCAGAACTCGTTCCGGGAAAATTTTATACGTTCAAAACGAAAATGCCAGTAGGATACTTAGTAATCAAAAGGACGTTAGCCTACCGAGATAAAACGACCTACTTCACCGATGATGTTCAGTTTACTGGTGCACTAAAGCAAATATTTGGAGTAATGTTAGGCCGAGGCTTCCAAGCTTCTCTCCCCGAGGTAATGAAAAACTTTAAAGATTTGCTCGGCGATCCCACAGCTAAGCAGCACAAATAGCCAATGGCATGATTGCTCTAAGAATTATCTACGTACTCAACATTATTGTAGCCGGTCAAATCGCTATATCGGCTATGTTCAATCCCGAGAGAGCGGCAGCCACAACTTTCGGAAATGCGTACCCGTCCACCGAAGTGATGCGATTAGTGGGTTGCTTGTGGTTAGGTATTACCGTTCTATCAATCCTTGGCCTCTGGAAACCAATCACTTTCTCACCAGTACTATTACTCCAACTGATTTACAAAGGCTCTTGGCTGCTGATAGTAGCACTACCCGCACTTCGAAATGATCAGCCCTTCCCCACCGGTATGGCAATCTTCTTCGTCATTTGGGTACTGGTTCTTCCATTTTTAATCCCCTGGTCGGCTTGGCTCAATGGAACTAACTAATTCTAATTTTCAAGTATTTACTCTTCCGAAGAAAAGTCTAATGAAGATTGCTCCACCGCTTGGCGATATTTTTGCCAGTCGTTCGTGTAAAACTCTTCCACTTCACGCTGAAATTCAACCACTAATTGCTCCGCTTGCTGTACCAACTGCTCGTCTTGCTGAGAGGGCATCCGTAAACGAGCTTGTAATGCCTGAAGAGCATCGGACACCTTAGAGTAAGCCGTAGTTTCAAACGATTGCCAAGCCCCTACTTGCTTTTCGGGTCGTTTGCCCTTAGCCATATTATTTAGCTGTTTGATATTATCTCGTATGCTTTTTGACTGCTGTTGAAGCTCGGCATATTTTTGATCATTGGATTCTTCAATTTGAGCTACTATCTCTTGAGCGATGGTATCGCTATCAGCCAATCGATTTAATGACTGAGCGAAGGAAGCTACTGATTTATCTAACTGTTTACGTAGCGTATACAGTGCTGCATCTACTTCCGGCTGTTGCTCGAAACGAGGATCGGGAATGACTCTCACCTGCGTAGTATCGGTCTCGCCAGCGTAGTCAACCACAATGGTGTAGGTTCCTGGAAGCACGGGGATTCGTCGGGTTTCATCGTTCATATAGGCGCCTGGCAACTCAGCATTTTTTTCGTTTATCTTCCAGATAACATAGTTCAAACCAGCAACAGTGTCTGATG
>NZ_JBARYM010000628.1:0-5495 GCF_049647865.1 Tunicatimonas sp.
TCCTTGATGTATCGCATACCTCAAAACTACGCCTTTCTAGTTTCTTATACCTATTTTTGCATCAGTACTTAAGTATGTCAATTATTGATAGATAGGGGGAACTAAGGAATCCAGAAAAAAACTGACCAGCACTAAGGCGCGGCGGATGGTACAAGGAGTCGGGAATAATCTCTAGCCATTGGTAGAAAGGAGTAGCAAAAAGCAACAAAAAAAGCCCGAAGAAGCATCTAAAAACAGCTGTATTAGGTGCCGGTATATGAGTAGACCTTTTAATTCTACTGAAAAGCGTGGCAATAATTCGGTCAATCGAGGTTAAAATACTTTTCATGAAGCGTTTCCTGCTTTAACAACTGTTTCTTATCCAGGGAAATGTAGTATTTTACTTTAGCCAAAAGAAACCTATCGGCCCGATATCCTTTATCAATTAGTTTTTGACGAAACCACTTTCTAGATTCGCTTAGATCGTCTGCTAGTAAGTTATCTCCCTCTAAGCCAAAATTGTGGCGTGCCAGGTTCCAAATTAAGTAAGGCGGGATGGGTTCAAGGAAGGTTTGAATATCGATTTTCTTGCTTGTTCCATCTTGACCAAAACCGTAGACTTCGTAAAGAGTATAAGAAAAGGTGCCATCTTCAAGTTCAACAATATGAGCCCCTGAAGGCAATAGTAACGCTGGATAAGGCTCTAGAGAAGGACTATACCAACGTAAAACAAAGGGTATCAAAAGAAAGAGCATTAGAGATATAAACCCAATAAGGTATTTATATTTAAACATTATAAGATTCTATAAAAATGCACACGTTTGAAGATAGGTGATTCTAGAGACTTATTAATTTTTAGTAACAGAAATTCATACTACAGCATCCACAGTCTCCAAACCGCCGATAGCAGCACTAGCAGTAACGAGGCTGGAACCAAATACTTCCAACAAAGGGTCATCAGTTGATCAACCCGCAACCGGGGGTATGTCCAGCGAACCCACATCTGCACCACTACTAGCAGCAGCGTTTTACTGAATAGCCAAAAGATGCCCCAAGTGTGGCCTAGCCAAGTACCTGGCTCTCCGGTTGTCCAGTCGGCTAGCATTACTGGCCCAATATTCGGTAGCGGAGTGTTCCAACTTCCCAGAAAAAGGATCGTCCCCAGAAAGCTTACTAGTAGCATCATGGCATATTCGGATAGCATAAACAGTGCCCAGCGAAAGCCGGAGTATTCGGTGTGATAGCCACCAATTAATTCTGATTCTGCTTCAGGAAGATCAAAAGGAGCCCGGTTACTTTCGGCCAAAGAAGCGATGAAGTAAATAATAAAGGCGAAGAAAAGAATAGGAACCCGCACAATATTCCAAGATAAAATTCCCCCGATATTCGTAACGTCAATCTGCCAATCAGCAATCCCGAACAAGTAAACCGGAACGGTAGTAACCTCCGGTGCGAGGATGCCCTGCTGATAAGAGATATTTTGTAAATCAAAGCTCTGAGAGACAATTACTGCACAAAGCACCGATAACCCTAAAGGAATTTCGTAGCTAATAATTTGCGCTACCGACCGTAGTGCTCCGTAGAGTGCGTATTTATTGTTAGAGCCCCAGCCGGCCATCAATACCCCAATTACATCCAACGAGACAATAGCTAGCAAAAAGAACATGCCGACCTCAGCCGTAGAACCTCTAAAACCGGAAGTGAGCGGCAGCACCGAAAATCCAGCAAACACCGCCACAAAAATAATAATTGGAGCGGTTAAGAACAGAATGCGATCTGCGGCTTTAGGTACAATATCCTCCTTTTGGATCAGTTTAAGCAGATCGGCTACGGTTTGCAATAAGCCGTACTTACCTACTTCCATCGGTCCCATCCGGTCTTGAATGAAGGCTGAAATCTTCCGCTCAGCGTATACGCCCACTACGGTGAATCCTAGCAAAAAAGGAAGAAAGAACAGAAACGTGCCCATAGGCGAGCAAATTACGAAAAAGATGATTGTTAATTGTTGATAGTTACTGGTTCCTTATCCACTATCAATTATTCATTGTCAATTTTTCATTATGTAAAGCATTTCTCGGGCTATCTGACGGCAACGCTTGTCGTACTGCTCACTTTCCTGCGGAGTGTTATCATACTGTTTAGGATCTTTGTAAGGAAGAGAAAAGCGAGCATCAGCACCAGATATAACTGGGCAGTCTGCATCAGCGTCGGAGCAAACCATAATGGCTGCGAATGAGCGATGCGGATTTTGGGGATGATCGTACTTTTTGGAGAACATATTTATGTCAGGATAATCACTACCTACGGAAGCTAAGTACTGCGGATTGCTGCTGTATTCATCGATGGGTATAAACCGCACGCCAGCTCGAGATAAAGCCCCCACTGCATTCGGGTGAAAAGCGGTAGCTTCGGTACCACCGGAAAAAGTGTGAACTGTTGATAAACCGTAGTAATAAGCGGCTACCTGCAACCAAAGTTGGCCGAAATGGCTTCGCCGCGAATTGTGCGTGCAAATTACTACCAAACGGACTTCCTCTTTCGCCAATGATTTTTGGGAGAGATAATCTCTTACTTCTCGTAAAGCTGATTTGCGCTTCTCTGTAATTTGGTCAAGTTCTTCAACTACACTTTCAATGTACTGTGCTAAATCGTGATGTAACATATCATTAGAGTAAAGCATGATATCCAGCATGAGCCTTCCACTCAATCAAACAACCCAGCATGCTACCAGTTTATGTGAATAAGAACTTTTTCTACGAAATAAACTTTTTGATATGAAAACCATGACCAAAGAAGACTTACAGACACTAGCCGACTTTTCCGGTCTCAACTGTGTTAGTATATTTATTCCCACCCATAAAAAAGGCCACGAGGTGAACGAGGGGCAGGATGCTATACTACTTAAAAATCACTACCAGCAAATTCGTCAGCAACTAAAGGACAAAGATATTTCAGAAAATGAAGCCAATGAATATTTAGCTCCAATCAAGCAATTGGTGGATGATAGTAACTTTTGGCGTCATCAAGAACATGGGTTAGCTATTTTCCTGGGGCAAGATTACTTTAAATTTTTAAAACTACCACGCTCCGTGCGAGAATTCAGTATACTTAGCACTTCTTTCCACCTGGATCAAATTGTTCCGCTACTGCAAAAAGAGCATCCGTTCTATATTCTGGCAATTAGCCTGAACAAAGTTCGGCTACTAGAAGGCGATGAGCAGAGCGTAGAGGAACTCAACATCCAAGATATGGTGCCCGAAGGAATGGAAGATGCTCTAAGCTACTATGATTTCGAAAAAACTTTGCAGTATCATTCTGGAGGCTCAAGCCGGGGTAAAGCTGGCACTTCTGTATACCACGGACAGGGTGGCGACGGCGATAAAGATGACGTATACGTTGAGGAATATTTTCGGCGGGTAAACGATGTACTGGAACAGATAATTGAAGATAAGAACCGCCCCGTGGTATTAGCTGCCGTAGATACCCAGCACCCTATCTATCGTGAGGCTAACAAATCGTTTAAACTAGCCGAAGAAGGCATTCAAATGAACCCCGACCGCGAGTCGCCTGAGAATCTGCACCAAAAAGCAGTTGAAACTTTGCAAGGCTACTTTAACGAAAACAAGCAAAGCGAAATGAATCGTTACGCAGCTTTAGCAGGTTCAGGACAAGCTTCCTACGATATTGAAGAAATAGCTCCCGCTGCGATTAATGGGCGAATTGATGCTTTGTTTGTGGTAGAAGGAACCCATCGGTGGGGGCATATCGACCGCCAAGCGAATTCGGTACAGTTGCACGACGCTCAGCAAGAGAACGACCATGACTTGGTATCAAAATCAGCGGTGCAGACCATCTTACACGGTGGTAACGCTTATATGGTGAAGAAAGAAGATTTACCCGAAGAGTTTGTCGACGCCGACCTAGCCGCCATTTTCCGCTGGTAATTTATTTAATAACTGATGAATAATGCAAGTTGCTATTCATCAGTTATTAATCATTCGTCATTATTCATTTTCAATACCAGTCCCAGTTGCCTTTAAGGTAATACTGATAGAGCACCGGGTTATGAATCTGATTGACTTCTACACTATCTAGCGGTAGGCCGTAGATATTTTTACCGAAAGTAGTCATCATTTGCATTGCTTCCTGATTAATCCACTTCGTAGAAATATGATTAAAAGTCAGTTGTTGAAGCTGGCTTTTTATATTTATAGCGGTACTGGATTTTACGCCGAGTATCCAGCCCCACTCGCCCATCGTTACAATCTGGTTGTGCAGCATAGCTGTTTGAAATCCCGCCGCCGCTACGGTTTCATCGATACAACGGAAAGCCTGGGTAGCAAAGTAGGGACTACCCGCTTGGGTAATGAATACTCCTCGCTCTCGCAAGTGCCGATAGGCTAAGCGGTAAAATTCTTCGGTGTACAGCCGGTTAAGATCAACTGATTTGGGGTCGGGCAAATCGATAATTACTACATCATAGTACTGATTCGTTTGCTCCAAAAAAGTGTAAGCATCCAGATTATAAATCGTTACTTTAGAGTGGTGCAATGCACTATCATTCAGGTTAAGCATTATTGAGTTTCTTTTACCTAAACTGGTCATTGCCGGATCTAGATCTACTAGCGTAATGTCTTTTACCGAAGAGTACTTTAAAATTTCCCGTACTGCACAGCCATCACCACCACCTAATACTAGCACTTGCTGCGGATTTGGAGCTAATGTCATGGCTGGATGAACCAGTGGCTCGTGGTACAGCACTTCATCCACCGTACTTAGTTGTTGGTTGCCATTAATGTAGAGCCAGTAGTCGTTTTTCCACTGGGTGAGCACTATTTTCTGGTAGCGACTTTGCTGCTCGAAGATAACCTTATCGCGGTAGCGTTGCTGCTCACCGAAAAGAATAATTGGCTTGGCAAAGATCAGTCCACTCAAAAGTACTGCACCTACTACACCTCCAATACTACCCAGCAGTTTCCGATTAAAGGCAGATAAATGTTGCCACAGCATAAAGAGTAAAACAATAGCTACGGCAAAATTGACGAAAGCCAGCACAAACGGAGTATAGGTTAACCCTAAGTACGGCAGCCCTACAAAAGCAAAGAACACCCCACCCAGCAGACTGCCAAAATAATCTTTTTCCATTACTGAAGCTACATTAATTCGCAACGACTCAAAGGTATCATTCACCCGAATCACCAGCGGAATTTCCAGACCAATCAACAGCCCAATACTCATGCAAAGACTATAAATAATGAGTCCGGTGTATAGCGTGTAACCGGAAGCCAGGTAGGCTAACAAAGCCGAAAACCCGCAAAGTATTGATAGGGTAAACTCGACTATAATAAACTTCTGTAGCAAATCTTTTTGAAAGAAGCGACTCAATCGGCTGCCCAATCCCATTGAAAACAGCATGAGCGAGACAATCATGGTCCACTGAAACACCGAATCGCCTAAGAAGTACGTAGCCAATGTAGAGAGCACGTACTCAGCAACAATACCGGCTAGCCCCGTGG
>NZ_JBARYM010000629.1:0-1524 GCF_049647865.1 Tunicatimonas sp.
GCTTAAAACAGAGGCAAAACGAGGCTTATCCACTGATCTTTCGCTTATGAAAAAGTTTTAAAGCTGAAGATTTTACTAGAGGATTCACCTTTGAGCACAACTCCGAGGGAAGTGCTTGAAGATTTAAAGTTAGGTTTGGTTACCGCTTCGGATGTACGCACTGCCCGATTGGATTTGACGGCGGCTCCCAACCGGATCAACTGCAATATGCAGTGAAGCAATCAGAAATTCGGTCGCTGTAACTGAGCGGACGGTTGACCCAATAGTTAGGCAAACCTTTTTACACCGAGAGATGCAAAAGCGTGGCGCAACAAAATTTTTGCAGAATTAATAGTTTTTCAACTAATTAATTTATCCGTTACGGAACACTCAAATTTTTCTGCTTTACGCAAATCTTGATCAAGATAACAGGAAATGTTGATAAATAAACGAAATCAGACCCTTTATAGGTTAGCTTTTATTTCTTCACCGATCATGGCACTGTACGGCCTTTCACCTATCTATATTTTCGTTCATATCGATGTAAAAGACTTTATGCAAGGTGTATTGTTACTTACTTTTGTTTCCCTTAAAATTTGGGTAATTAATATTACCATATTAAGTATTTTCTCCCACCAAAAAAGGTGGAGGTGGTATATGACGAGTTACCTTCTTACTATAATATTAGTTCTAATCACCTTCTATTTAAGTTCAAAATTATTATTCATTAAACAATACTCTTCTCAACAGCCAAATATAGAGTTTCTCTACCCTTTAATCTCAGGTATCGCGATTAATACCATTATCTTGATCATTATCAACGGGTACATCATTAATAAGGAGAAATTACAGGCGCAAGAAGAAAATCGCCAGCTAAGAATTAGTCAGTTAGAAACCGAAAACAAGCTGCTGTTACAACAGCTTCAGCCTCATTTTCTCTTTAACGCACTTAGCACCCTTAAATCTCTCATCCGTACCAATGTATCCGAAGCCCAAGACTATATTCTAAAATTATCCGGTTTTCTCAGGTTTTCGTTTAACGCCCGCAAGAACCCGCTAGTGACCGTAGATGAAGAGCTGATTTTCGTGCACAACTACATCTCACTTTATCAAGCCCGGTTTCCCGAAGCGCTACGGTTCGATATTGTAGACTTGGAACAGGTAAAGCATAAGTATATCCCTGTCTTTGCTATTCAGGGTGCTATAGAAAATGCGATCAAGCACAATGCGTTTACTCCTAAAAAAAAGCTGCACATTTCAATATCTTTGGAAAGCGACCATTTAAGAATCACTAATAACAAAATCTACAAAGCGGAGGTGGAAAATTCGGGAATAGGGCTTAAAAACCTGAACCAACGCTATAAAATAATCGGCGGGTCCAGTGTAGAAATACAAGAAGATAAAACTCACTTCACCCTGTGTTTAAATCTTATCGATCATGCTTAAAGTGGTAATTGTTGAAGATGAAGCACCTATAGCGAATGATCTCAAAGAGACACTTCAGTCAATAGACCCTGAGATGGAGATTATTGAAACACTTTATTC
>NZ_JBARYM010000630.1:0-1502 GCF_049647865.1 Tunicatimonas sp.
GGATTCAACATCACCTTTTTGCCTAGTCTATTGGCTAGCTCCACTACGTAAGTCACCGTTTCTATTGGAATTTCTAATTGAAGCAGAATGATTTCGGCGCCAGAAATGGCAATTCGGGTCTGGTCAATTAGCTCGGATGATAGTAAGCCGTTAGCTCCCGGGGCTACAGCGATACAATTCTCCCCGGATTCATTTACCAGAATAATCGCCGTACCACTCGGTTCCTCACCTGACTGAGTGATATAATCAGTATTGATACCTTCTTTAGCGAAATTGGTGAGCATGGTCTGACCAAATGTATCATTACCTACGCTAGCAATAAATGTGACATTGCCACCGGCTCGGGCGGCAGCTACTGCTTGGTTAGCTCCTTTTCCGCCGTAGGCTTGACTGTAGCGAGCGTTTCCTATGGTTTCACCAGGTTGAGGGAAGTGAGCTACCTGAGCAATTAGATCGATATTGGAGCTGCCAATCACCACAATAGACTGGTTCATATTCTTTTGGTTAGTTATTTTTGTAGTCCCCGAAAAGTTACGGATTTTTACTCAACTGTAAAGTTGAACCGTCATTTTTCTTGACTACAGGTATTTTCTTACGAAGAACACATCCCAACTAATTGTAGTTGGGAAATCATTCGGATACTCCGTATGTTTACAGATTAGCTCGAGTTTGCATTAAGCAACTGACAAAATTTGCCCTTCGGTGTACCGAATGGCCGGAAAGATAATTATGGTGCCCTTAGAACGACAGGCCGAAACCCCTCTACCCACTCCTCATGGGTTATTTCGTATTATTGCGTACGCTGATGAAGAGAACAATCCTATGCCTCACATCGCAATGGTCGGCGAAAAAACCGACCTCTCTCAGCCTGTGCTGGTGCGTATTCATTCGGAATGCATGACCGGCGATGTGTTTGGTTCTGTGCGCTGCGACTGCGGTGAACAGCTTCAGGAAGCGATGCGTAGAACGGGGAAAGAAGGGGGAGTTATAATTTATCTTCGGCAAGAAGGACGTGGCATTGGCTTAATTAATAAAATGAAGGCGTACAACCTTCAGGATAAAGGGCTCAATACAGCCGAAGCTAATTTGCATTTAGGATTTGAAATTGATGCCCGTGATTACGACATTGCTATTCGAATGCTGAAAGACCTAAAAGTAAAGTCTATTAAGCTAATGACCAATAATCCCGAAAAAGTAGATAGCTTTATTAGCTCCGGGATTAGATTGGTAGATCGGATTCCCCTGGAGATCACTCCTCGTCAGGAGAACTATGGATATCTCAAGACTAAACAAAAGTTGATGGGCCATATGATTGATCTTTCCGCTGATAACAACAACCATCATTAATACACCCCTATGAAACTGGAGAATTATTGGCAAGGCTTACTTCTACTAAAAGAGACCATTGCTAATACTTCGGATGAGGTGCGCTTTTGCTTTATCAACTTCGGTGAGAAGTGCGAAGTGTACATTAATCGCCTGCCTGTACCTAATCCCAAAAA
>NZ_JBARYM010000631.1:0-3653 GCF_049647865.1 Tunicatimonas sp.
AAATTATTCATGAGGATTACAGATTATAATTTGAAACCGGTCGAGGTGCAATCGTCTACTTCACAAATTTTCCAATTTGCAATTTTTCATTCCTAGCCCCTTCCCAACCAATGATTGCTGTTTTTCGGGTGCTGCCCCAGTGGTACTGCCCAACGTGGCCGGTAGATTGAATAACTCGGTGACAGGGAATCAGAAAGGCGACCGGATTGCTACCTACGGCCGAACCTACCGCCCGCGATGCTCGGTCATTATTAATTTGCTGAGCAACACTTCCGTAGGTAGAGCACCGCCCCAGTGGAATCTTTAGCAGAGCTTCCCAGACTTTGAGCTGAAACTGAGTTCCTTTGAGATGGAGTTTGATTTTTGGTAATTGCTGCCAGTTGTGGGTAAATATGAACAACGCATTCTGCTGAATTATATCCGTTTTTTGCTGAAAGCTGGCATTAGGGAATTGGTGTTGTAATACTGCAAAGGCTGCTTTATCATTGTCTGAGACAGCTAAATGGCAAATACCTTTAGCGGTAGACGCTACAATCACGTTCCCGAACGGGCTTTCGGCGAAGCTGTAGTTGATTGCCAGATTCCTTCCTCCGTTTTTGTACTCGGCCGGAGTCATCCCTTCAATAGAGATAAATAGATCGTGCAAGCGGCTGGCACCCGATAGTCCGGTTTCGTGGGTTGTTTCCAAAAGTGTAGCCTGATTTTCTTTAAGCAGTTTTTTGGCGTGGTTCAGACTGATGTACTGCAAAAATTTTTTCGGACTAGTGCCCGCCCACTCGGTAAATATTCGCTGAAAGTGGAAAGGACTAACGTGAATTTGTTCAGCTACTTCCTCTAAGCTGGGTTGTAACTGATAGTTAATCTGAATATACGTGATAGCCTCGGCAATACGGTCAAAGTTGATACGGTTTTGGGTGTTCATAGCGTTACTTGATTCGTGTACAACAAAAGTAGTAATGATAGGTGAGGTACAATACCCGAATGTTGCTACTTCTTCTGAATATGTTGGATTCCATCGACCACCACATCCATTCCCCGCGCCAGTTCATCTGAAGTAAGCGAAGCAAATCCCAACCGTATTCCTCGGTAATGTTGCCAATCTTCCACCCCTTCTAGTGAGACTTTCTGGCTAGCAGTGTACTGAGCTAACTTTAAAGGATCAACTGACGGCGTACAACGTACCCAAGTAGCCATCCCACCTTCCGGTTCTTGAAAGGAAAATGTGCACCCCAAATGTTCACGAAGGTATTGACTTAAGAAATTTCGGCGCTCCCGGTAGATCCGCAGTGATTTTTTTACGTGACGTTGTAAGTCACCGGCTTCGATCCACTTCGCTAGCGCTCGCTCCATTACCGGATCACCTTGGCGGTCAATTAGGCGACGGTAAGGGGTAATCGCCCTAATAAAGTCAGTCGGCGCGGCAAGGTAGCCCACCCGGATAGCCGGGGCAATGCACTTGGTGAACGAACCCAGGTAGATTACGCAGCCGTGGGTGTCCAGACTGGCCAAAGGCAGCAAGGGACTACTAGCGTAATGAAAGTCGTAGTCGTAATCATCTTCTACAATAGCGAAGCCGTACTTTTGAGCGAGAGCCAGTAGTTTCATCCGCCGATCTATACTCAACGTAACCGTAGTGGGGTAATAATGGTGAGAGGTGATGTAAAGGGCCCGAACCGGCTGTCGCTGGCAAATAGCTTTAATGGCATCGGTAGATAGCCCTTGCTCGTCTACCGGTACCTCCTGCCGATTTCCTCCGCAAAGGGTAATTACCCGATTGGCTTCGGGATAACTGACTTCACCTACAATCACGGTATCACCCGCCCGCAATAGCGATTGGAACGCCAGAAAAATTCCCATCTGACTACCCCGCGTAATGAGTATCTGTTCAGTTTGACAAACCAGCCCTCGGGTTTCTCGGAGGTACTGCGCCAACGTATCCCGCAAGTACGGGTCGCCTTGTTCATCCTGATAGCGCAGCGAAGTAGCCGACTTAGCTACCTGCCGGCACCAGCGGTAGATTTCTTCAGTGGGAGCCAAACGAACGTCTGGTGAGCCATCGGTAATGCGCAACTGCGCTTTAGGAGAGCTGCGGAAAGAAGAAACGAGCGTAGCGAATTTAAAATGAGAGGTTTCGGGTAAATAGGTTGAAGTAGGGGCGTCCGTCGGAGCTACTGGTCGCATTTGCGGTAGCGAATCCGATACGAAAGTTCCCTTAGCTGGAATTGTCTTTAACCAACCCTGCGCGGTTAGTTCATCGTAGGCAATCGATACGGTCTTCCGATTGAGTTCCAGCAGCGAAGCTAGGTAGCGAGAACCTGGCATTTTATATTCCGGGGCTAGTCGCCCAGATACTATTTCATGAATCAGCGCATCTACAATTTGCAGGTACATCGCTCGGTTGCTTTGCCGGTTTAGCGAAATACTACTTTTCCAAGGATATAACTGGCCCATTGATAATGTAATAACTGGGGTAGGTAAAGGGTCCGGCAAAAATATACCTTTACCTCAGAATTACCAACGAAAGCCAATGCTTACTATCCGAACCAACTGTGAAAACTGCAACAAAGATCTACCTTATAATTCAACGGAAGCGATGATCTGCTCCTACGAATGCACCTTTTGCCGGAAGTGTGCTGAAGAACTACTAAAAAACGTTTGCCCAAACTGTGGTGGCGGGTTCACGCCCCGCCCCATCCGACCTAAAGCACAATTGGTAAAATACCCAGCGTCCGATACTCGCGTATTGAAGCCAGTTGTTACCGCCAATCATCAGAAACTATTATTACGCTACGAAGACATTCTACCGGAAAACCGCTAACTGTATAGGCTGGGGGGCGGGGAGTAGAAATATGCCCCCCGCCCCAAGCACCCAGCTCCCCCCTAATTAACCATCCAAATACTTATGAATAATTACTCTAAATCAACTCGCAACACAGTTAAACGCTCGGCTAAGCGCGGTTACTACGATAAAGAAACCGTTTACCAAATTCTGGATGCTGGTTACATCTGTCACGTAGGTTTTACGATTGACGGTCAGCCCTACGTTATTCCTCAAGCTTACGGGCGGGAGGGTGATACCATCTACCTACACGGCGCTGTAGGTAACCGCATGTTAAAGCAGTTGGAAAAGGGCATTCCGGTTTGTGTAACGGTTACCCATACCGACGGTATTGTGCTGGCCCGTTCCGCGATGCATCACAGTTTTAATTATCGTTCGGCTGTACTCTTCGGAACAGCTCATTTGGTTCCGGATGAGCAGAAAGAGCACGCCTTGTTTGTGATCACCGAGCAGATAATGCCGGGCCGGTGGGGCGAAGTGCGAACCCCCAATGTGCAGGAGCTAAAGGCTACCAAAGTGCTGGCGATGGAGATAGCGGAGGCTTCGGCTAAGATTCGTACGGGTCCACCCAAAGATGATGAAGCCGACCACGAACTTCCTATCTGGGCGGGGGTACTACCACTACAGATCACTAGTGGAGAAGCTATACCCGATCCTGATTTAAGAAGTAAGCTTCCTCTGCCAAATAGTATTTTACAAGTGAAGTAGGTGTTTTCTGCCAACGAACTATCCTATCAGTTCGTTAATATTGTTGTAATATTTTGCCAGTCTTTACACTTTTTGGCATAGTTACTGTTTTAAATAGTACAATTAA
>NZ_JBARYM010000632.1:0-8757 GCF_049647865.1 Tunicatimonas sp.
AAGTTGATATCCACGCTAAGCTGTTCATATCCGTCTGCCAAATAGCTTTCGCCAATAAGAAAAATAGCGCACTACCGATAAGTAGTCCCCAAAATTGATTATGGTGTTGGGTACGTACCGATTTTCCGGCCACTTGGTTAGTGAGCATCACCCCGAATATTAAAAGTACCAGTACCCCGCCTACGTACACCATAATTTGCATCACAGCTAGAAAATCGGCCCCAGCCAGCACATAGACTGCTGAGACCCCTAGGAAAGTGAGTAACAAGGAAAAAGCAGCGTATAAAATATTGCGGGTAAATAGCACCACCAAAGCCGATAGCACCACTAAACCGGCAAAAACATAAAATGCAGCTACTTCTACTGGTACGCTCATTCTTGAGACGGGGGTTGATTAGGCTTTCTTTTAATAACTGGCATCTTCGGCTTAAAGGTAGACTTTCCACCTACTTTAGGCCGGGCACCCGGATTGGGTTTAGGGCGACTGGCTTTATCAGCGGCCTTCTGCTTCTGATACACTTCAAACTCCTGCTTCTTCTCGGCAATCTCAGTTTCCGTCATTTCGGAAAAGGCGAACGTATGCTCCTGAATATCAAAAACACTGAAATCGTACTCTTTGGTCATGGTGAGACATTCGGTAGGGCAAACCGTAGTGCATAAACCGCAGAAGCAGCACTTAGCCATATCGATATCGAAGGTAGCAGCGTAGATTCGTTTGGATGAGCCATCCGAGGTTTTACCAATTTCTTCGGTTGCCCGTATCGGTTCAATTTCAATACAGTCGACCGGACAAATCTTGGCGCATTTATCGCAGACAATACAATCGTCAATTTCATTGTGCAACTGGTAACGCCCCACATCTGGCACCGGAAATTTTTCGTGCGGATACTGAAGGGTAACGATACCGTTCTGACGCTCAAAATAATTGTCTTCAGCAACCCCCATCGGCTCGCGCTTCTGCCTAGCCTGCCACAAATGACGGAAGGATAGTTTTAACCCAGTCAGCAATGAACTAATTGCCTCTCCAATATTTCCAAAATAAGAACTGTTCGCTCCTCGTTGGCTCATGTATTTAGTAAATCAGTTGGTAAAGATAGAAGTCTTTTCTTCGGAGTAAAGGTGAAATTGTAGAGTACTATTGTTCCTGCTCTTTACCTATCGGTCTAAAATATTCAAGATTTTATTCCGGACTTCATGTAGCTTCTCTTTAGAAATACTGCCGATTTTATAAACGATATTAGATTATCAGCAGTGAACAGGCGATTGGGGCGAATATTACTATTTTGCTTTAGACTCCTATCGTGCATATCATGTTCGGTGAGTGAAATTGCATCAGCGTCTTTTATCCGTTGACTTGTAATCTGCATAAAATAATGTCAACCCCTGGTAAATCAGCCAAGACTAAGGCGGGTCGCCTTTTGCTAGTTGAAAGGTCTGAGAAAGGAAATGGGATAATGACGACATCACCCTTTACAAATCTTGTCATGCTTGCTCCTCTTCAGGACTACTCCAATCTTTTCCTAATACAACCTCACTGGCAAAAGCAGTTTTCAAGGAAGTATTCTGCTGCTTATACTGAAGATATTTTATGTATTCGTACAGTTCCTCTAATATTTCGTCGGAAGCTTGTTGTAACTCCTGTTCAATATTCTCACGATTTTTAATCATAACTGTATCGTTTATTTTCTCTCTTACGAAGATAAAGATTCTCTATCAATTAGAAGAGGCTTCAACAGCATCAGTCTGTAGCTGCTTGTCGTAAAGCTCCTTGTACACCCCGTCTTGAGCCAATAATGATTCGTTGGTTCCTTGCTCTACAATGTAGCCATCGTCTAATACAATAATTTTATCGGCTAGCTTGGCAGAAGATACGCGGTGCGAAATGATGACCGTAGTGCGACCTTTCATCACCTCTTTTAATTCATTAAGAATAGTGTTCTCTGTTTTAGTGTCTACTGCCGATAAACAATCATCTAAGATCAGGATTTTAGGGTCGCGGGCAATAGCGCGGGCAATAGAAACTCGTTGTTTTTGCCCGCCGGATAGAGTAATTCCCCGCTCGCCCAACTGAGTGCCAAATCCCTCGGGAAATTCGTCTAAGGTTTTTTCTAAGTCAGCAATATAAGCTGCTTTTTTAATCTCTTCCTCATTGGGTTCTTCTTCTGAACCAAAAGCAATGTTGCTAAAAATAGTATCCGAAAACAAAAATACATCTTGGGGCACATAGCCAATCTGGCTGCGTAACGATTTTAAATCGTACTTTTTGATGTCGATATTATCGATGAGTACGGTACCGGAGCTTACATCGTACATGCGGGGAACAATGTTAGCAATGGTACTTTTACCCGAACCAGTAGTTCCTACAATGGCGATAGACTGCCCAGCTTCTACACTGAAGGAGACATCTTTCAGGGCGTGAATGCCTGAATCGGGGTACACAAAACTTACGGCATCTAGCGTGATGTTTCCTTTAATCTCGCGCTCAACGTTCTCTTCGGAAATAATGGCGGTCTTGGTATCGAGGAACTCATTGATCCGTTTTTGAGAAGCGGCGGCCCGCTGTACAATACTGGTAATCCAACCCAGTGAAGCTACTGGCCAAGTGAGCATGTTTACGTAAATAATGAACTCAGCAATTACCCCGGGAGAGATCGCTCCGCTAATTACTTCTACCCCACCCACAAATACCGTGATGACTGAACTCAAACCGACCAATGCCATAATCAGTGGAATAAACAGGGCATTCACTTTAGCTAGACTGATAGATTTTACTTTGTAATCTTCACTTTCCACCCGGAATTGCTGGGCCGAATCTTCTTCCCGCACAAATGCTTTTAGCACTCGGATACCCGAAAAAGCCTCCTGCACATAAGTAGATAATCCCGATAAGCTACGCTGAATTTCTTCCGACTTTCGGTTAATGATATTGTTTACGTAGTAGATACTCAGCGATAAAATTGGTAGCGGAATAAGGGTATACAACGTGAGCCGAGCATTCACTGAAATCATATACGGAATCAGAATCATAAAAAGCACTGACAGGTTAAGCCCGTACATAATGGCTGGCCCCAAATACATTCTGACCTTACTAACATCTTCGGAAATACGAGCCATAAGGTCGCCCGTATTGTTTTTCCGATAAAAACTCATGGGCAGCGACTGGTAGTGCTCGTACACTTCATTTTTAAGATCATACTCAATCAGTCGGGAAACCACAATGATTGTTTGGCGCATTAAAAACGTAAAGAAACCCTTCGCTAATGCCAAAGCCAGAATTGCTACGCCGTATACCAGAATGCTGCCGGCAAAAGTGTCGTAGATACGGTCCTGCAGTTCTAACCCTTCAAATACCTGATAGAGCGAAATATTCTCCTGTACCAGATTAATCGCCCGTCGAACAATCTGAGCGGGAATAATCGCCAGAATATTAGAAATAATGATAAATAAAATGCCAAGTAAGAGACGGTACCGGTACTTGTAGAGGTACTTGTTGAGATAGCTGAGTTCCTTCACGTTGATTTAAAACGACTGTTAGCTTAAATGGTTCTTATTGATTACTACGAATTGATGCCTGTCTGAAAAAAACCTACCTTTGCCATGATCTGGAAAAAATTGCTATGAAACTCACTTCTGCCGATCAACCGGTCATAAGCCAAGAAAAATCAGATACATCTACTAGCCAATTGGCTTCTATTTTTGATCAGATGGCCCCGCACGATCACGAACAAATTGTTCACTATTACGACAAAGCCACCGGACTCAAGGCTATTGTGGCGATTCATTCTACCGCGTTAGGTCCAGCTATGGGCGGCACCCGCATGTGGAATTATGTCTCAGATGCAGAGGCACTAACTGATGCTATTCGTCTGGCTCGGGGGATGACGTACAAGTCAGCAATCTCTGGTCTAAACGTAGGAGGAGGTAAAGCGGTGTTGGTTGGCGATCCTGATCAACTAAAGAATGAAGCATACTTGCGCAAGTTTGGGCAGTTTATCGACAGCCTGAACGGAAAGTACGTAACGGCGGGCGACGTAAATATGACGTTGCGTGACTTGGAATACGTTCGGATGGAAACCTGTCATGTTACGGGCTTGCCGGAAGCCATCGGTGGTTCGGGTTCGTCTTCTCTTATTACTGCTTACGGAGTATACATGGGCATGAAAGCGGCGGCTAAAGAAGCTTTTGGCACCGATAGTTTGGAAGGCAAGAAAGTAGCGGTTCAGGGCGTAGGAGCAGTAGGCAGTACATTAGTGGAATATCTGGTCAAAGAAAAGGCGGTTGTATTCGTTTCAGACGTATCGGAGAGCAAACTTCAGCGAGTATCGAGAGAGTTCGGAGCCCACGTGGTTAGCCTGGATGGTATCTACGATATTCCGGCGGATATTTACGCGCCTTGTGCATTGGGGGCTACGCTGAACGATGATACAATCGCTCGCCTCACCTGCCAAGTGATTGCCGGAGGGGCGAACAATCAATTAGCTAACGAACAACGGCATGGAACGATGCTACAGGAGCGAGATGTCGTATACGCCCCTGATTTTTTAGTTAATGCCGGAGGAATTATGGCCGTAGCTGCCGAGTACTTTGGTATGTATTCTAAAGAATACCTCTTTCAAAAGGCGGAGCGTATTTATGATGTTTGCCAGAAAGTGCTTCAGCAAGCAGCTCAGCAGCAAACCGAACCTCACCGGATTGCCATGAAGATGGCCGAAGACCGCATAGCTTCTATTTCTCAGTTATAATAATAGTGCTATAGTGCGTGGTGTTAGCGTGTTAAAGTAAATTAGAATTTAAGCACTAAACATCTTTGAACCCTAAATTCAGATTTTCAACACTTTAATACTAGCAACCGCAAAAAAGCCCGACCTCGTAAATCATTTAACTCATTTTGTTGTTTCTCTGCTGTCAGTAAGTTACAACTCCAATATTTTATGCTGAATCGACGACTTTTGCGGATTAAGGCTATGCAGCATATCTATGCGTACCAAAAGTGCCAGCAGGCTAACCGTACCTTAGCTTACGACTACGTGCGTGAGTCTTTTGAACCAGACCTGAATGTGATTGAGCTGCCGGACCCTGAGCAGTTAGCGCAAGACCGGCGCATGGCCGAGGAGATATTAACGGCTCGGCTAGAAGGAAATTTAGGGCCAGCAAAATATTCGGAAACTGCTCAGAAGGTAGCTAAGGAATCACTGGAACGCTTTGACGCTCAAACGCAGAAAGACCGAGCTTTTTTAAAAAATCAGATGCTGGCCCGAGTAGAAAGTATGAGCGATCACTACAAGCAAGCGTTACTGTTATTGGTAGCAGTGGCTGATGAATCGCACCGAGAAATTCAGAAAAGACCCCGTTCCTCAGAAAGTGTGCTGCCGGAAGAAGCTGTTTCTACTCGCTTTTATCTCAATCCGGTAGTGCAGGCGATTCGCGACAATCAGACATTACAACAAGAAGCAACCAACCACAACTGGTCGTGGGAAGAACAGCAAAAAGCCATTCGCCAGCTCTACCGAAATACGATAAAGGAAGATGAAGCGTTTTATACTTATCAGCACGCTGCCGACACTACGTTAGAAGAAGATGTTGCTATTGTTCGCCAAGTGTTTAATGAGCATTTGCTGAAAAGTGAAGTAGTTAACAACTTTTTTGAAGATCTGGATATTAGCTGGGAGGAAAATCAGAAGGTTATTAAAAGTTTAGTAAATCGTAGCTTAAAATCTATTATTGATCCTCCGAATGAGGGCATTGAAATTGCTTCGCTTACTCCAAATTGGGAGGATGATAAAGCTTTTTTTGATGAATTGTACAGCCTGACAGTTCGGAATGACCATGAGTATGAACAAATAATTGCAGAGAAATCAAAAAACTGGGCGGTAGACCGAATTGCCAGTATGGATCAGACAATCTTGAAAATGGCAATTGCTGAAATGATTAATTTTTCCAGTATTCCGGTGAAAGTAACGATTAATGAATACGTAGATATATCTAAACAGTATAGTACCCAAAAGAGTAAACAGTTTATTAATGGGCTGTTAGATGTAATTGCCCAATCGCTACAAGAAAGGAATATAATTCGGAAAAGTGGACGAGGATTAATTGACAATCGTTAAGCTTATCGCTTATCTTTGCGAATTTCGTAGATAATGCGAACTTTGTAGGGAATCTAATTTTACTAACTAATAATATTTATGAGCAGAATCATAGGTAGTTTAGCACTTCTATTGTCTGGCCTAGCCGCCGGAGTAACGGTGGGATTCTTGTACGCCCCCGATACTGGTATCAACACACGCGACCGTATGACGTATCGTCTGGAACGATATCGCTTCAAACTAGAGGAACTGCTAGGTGATTTGGTACGTACAAAAGAACAATTGCCCGATAGTGTTGCAAAAAGTGATGGTGAAAAAGTAATCAACGATGCTAAAGAAAAGGCACGTCAATTACTTGATGACGTAGATAATCTTTTAGGGCAAATTCGCAAAGAGTAGAAAAATAGTTGTATCACATATTTACATAACGTTGAAATAATATGAAACAAGTTGGTTTAATTCTAATGGTGGCCTTCATTGGTCTTTGGTGTTTAAGTGGGTGCGATTCTAATGCCGGAAGCAAAGCATCCGAGACTGAAGCACCTGAATCTCCGTCTACAGAAGTATCTGCTGTAGAAAGTGCATCTCCAACATCGATGGAGAGCACGGGAAATGTAGCAGGTTTGCCTCAGTTTGAGTTTGAAGAAATGAATCACGATTTTGGTACCATTACCGAAGGTGAAATAGCGGAGCATACGTTTACATTTACGAATACCGGAGACGCGCCTTTAGTAATTCAAAGCACCTCAGCCTCGTGTGGTTGTACTACTCCTAGCTACTCTCGTGAGCCAGTAGCCCCCGGCGAAACCGGAGAAGTTCAGGTAAAATTTAATAGTCAAAATCGACCGGGTATGCAGAATAAAACAATTACTATTACTGCTAATACTGACCCAGCGGTTACTCGACTGTTTATTAAAACTAATGTAAATCCTAAAGGCGAAGAAGTAAACGGACCTGTTCGCAAGTAACTTTATTGACTAACTAACCTATGTTTCAATTTATCTTGCTTCAGGCAAGTTCCGGACAAAGCGGACTGATTGGCAATCTTATTCTATTGGGAGGGATTGCCATCATTTTTTATTTTTTCATGATTCGGCCTCAGCAAAAAAAGCAAAAAGACCAGCGCACATTTATTGGGGACATCAAAAAAGGTGATATGGTAGTCACCGTGGGGGGTATGCATGGTAAAGTAATTGCTCTTGAGGAAGACAGCGTAATGTTAGAAGTAGACCGAGGGGCCCGAATTAAATTTGATAAGACTTCCATCTCGTTAGAAGCCAGCAAGCAATATGTTAAGTAATAGCTTTGAGCCAGCGTGTTAACAAATCACGAAAAGTAACTCAATTTATTGAGCGATTATTACCTTCTGGTAAAGGAAGCCTGAAGGTGGTAATTCTCTGTATTATTGCCGCTACTACTTTTTGGTTTTTTAGTGCGCTGAACAAAGACAACTACACCACTCGTATTCGCTATCCACTTGCCATTACTTATCCTCCCGATACTAGCACCTATTTGCTAAGTGAACTACCTAAAGATGTAACGGTGCAGGTAAACGGCGGGGGATGGGATTTGCTGAAAAAATCATTACGACTTAACACTGCCCCCTTACAAGTAAGGCTAGATACGCCTACTAGAACCAAGTATATTTTAGGAAAATCGTTAGCTGAGCGAATTAGTGGACAATTAGATAATATTAACCTCGATTACGTAGTCACTGATACGCTACGGATTAATATTGATAGTGCTCAAAGCAGAACAATAACGGTAATTGTGGACCCAGAGTCTATGCAACTGGCTGAAAACCATCGTATGGTATCCGATATAGCCGTACTACCGCCTCAAGTAGAAGTATGGGGACCTACCTCGCTGGTTAATAATTTATCGGATACTCTACAGCTCTCCTTGTCTAACCAAAAAATCTCTGGAAAGGTAGAAACCATGGTAGAAGTATTATTAGCAGATGATAGGATGAAAACCTACCCAGATGAAGTAGTAGTACGTTTAGCAACCGAGCTATATACTAAAGTAGAACGGAAAACGTCGGTTGTCCCAGTCAATTTTCCTGAAGATTCGTCTGTCTATCTATCACAAGATTTTATAATTGTATCTTTTTGGTTGCCCGACGACCTTATTTCTCCTGCATTAAATGAGCTAAGTTTTCAATCTGAGGCTGATCTAAAAACCTGGAATCCCGAAGATAGCACCGTGGCAGTAAAACTGGTTGACATACCGGCTATTGTAAGTGATGTTAGCTTTAATCCTCCACGCATATCCGTGCAGTATGCTCCTTAAATCGCTGCAAGTGGGTATTACGGGGGGTATTGGTTCGGGCAAGACTTTTATATGTAAAATTTTTGAAGTTTTAGGAATTGATGTATATTACGCTGACCAGCGGGCTAAATGGCTACAACAGAAAGACCCTAACTTAAAAAAAGAAATTAAGATAGCCTTTGGTAACGCTGCTTACGACCAACAAGGGTGTTTAGATCGCATTTTTTTAGCTAAAGAAGTGTTTAGCAACCCCAAAAAACTTTCCTTGCTAAACCAGTTGGTGCACCCTAAAGTGGCTGAAGATTATACCCAATGGGTAAAGCATCGCTTGCATAAGCCCTACACGCTCAAAGAAGCTGCCTTACTTTATGAAACAGGTTCTTATCGTCAACTTGATTAT
>NZ_JBARYM010000633.1:0-4633 GCF_049647865.1 Tunicatimonas sp.
ACTGGTGAATCACCACTGCAATTAGAACCAGCTTTAGCTGCTGTATAAGTTCCGTTTAGCGGAAGGTTGCAAGTACTCGACCATGATAGAAACAAGTCAAAATCAGAGCGGACTTTTACTAATCGCTTTGAACTTGATGGCACATCGGATAAATCCCCTTTTTACTTAATTGTCAAAAACTGATATATCTAGCTGGATAAAAAATCTCAAACGCGTAAATCACAGACTACAATGTCATTAACTATCGAAACTTATTAATGGCATTTACACATACAAAAACAGGCTTTCTTTTCCTACAAGTACAAGTAATCACTATTACTAATGAGGCGATTATTGAGTTTATAAGTGCGAAAAGAGAATTTCACGAGCTAGTGGTTATCTGATTGGTCAGCAGGTTCTACCTCCCAAGTATGATCCGATAGCAAAGTAACTTTAGCAACGTAAGATTTATACGGATGGTTCTTCCCCCACTCCTTGGGTGAAACCAGCGATAGCACATCAGTACTATTTTTCTTTTGGTACAGATAATAGGTATGCGCGATAATCGGCTCAAAATTCATCTCGGCTTGGTAAATTCGCTCTGAAATATCGACACGATCTTTAATCGCTTGAGCTTGCCGAGCTAAGGTTTGCGCTTGCTCGTACAATTGTTGCATCTGACTGTCTGTCTGTTGTCGCATGGCCGAAACAGCGCGCCCCTTAATCTTCCCTTTATCTTCCGGTTTTATGACCGCCCCCCCTACTGTGTGTGGAAACGCAATTAGCCCGGGCTGGTCGGTCGTCTTCTCTTGTTCTCTTTCCAGATCAATCCGGTCAACGTCTATTTTCTGTTTTCGTGTATCTTGATTCATAGTACTGAATTCATCACTTTAGAGTGTCAGAAGAGGGTGCAATACGTTCTTGTAAGTTGGGTTTAGAACCGGGAAAGGTAGTCCTTCGGGCAATATCAAAGCTAAAGTACAGCATAATCAAAAGAAATAATGCAGCCACCACCAAGAAAATCTTTTTCTGCAATGTCATATTTTGCATAACCGTACATCTAATGATTAATTACGAATGAGTAATAATGAATGCTTAAGATGTATTGCCATTAATCATCGATCATCAGTCATTATTCATCAATATTGATTTTAACCAAAAATGCATAAAATAGTTCTTTAACCAATGCCTCCGCTACCAATCCGTAAGATTATCCATATCGATATGGATGCTTTTTTTGCTTCGGTAGAGCAGCGGGACAACCCGGCTTATCGGGGCAAACCTATTGCCGTGGGAGGTAGCAGTCACCGAGGGGTGGTGGCTGCCGCAAGCTACGAAGCCCGGGTGTTTGGAGTACGCTCGGCTATGCCTTCGGTAAAGGCGGCTCGCTTATGCCCCCAATTAATCTTTGTGAAGTCGCGGTTTGATGCGTACCGTACGGCTTCTCAACAAATTCGGGAAATATTTTCTCAGTATACTGATTTGGTAGAACCACTTTCGCTAGATGAGGCTTATTTAGACGTAACCGAGAATAAAAAGGGGTTGAAATCGGCTATCCGAGTAGCTCAATTAATTAAAGCGCAAATTTTAGAAGAAACCCACTTGACTGCCTCAGCAGGAGTTTCTTATAATAAGTTTCTGGCTAAAATTGCCTCCGACTACGATAAGCCCAACGGCTTAAAGGTGATTTTGCCCCAAGAGGGTGTAACATTTCTAGAGACACTCCCTATCGAAAAATTCCACGGTATTGGCCGGGTTACTGCTCAGAAAATGCACACGCTGCAAATTACAACTGGAAAAGAGCTGAAGAAACACTCTCTCCCAGAGCTGGTTCACTACTTTGGCAAGGCCGGACGGCACTACTACCAAATTGTACGGGGTAAAGATTATCGGGAGGTGAAGCCGCACCGTATTCGCAAATCGGTAGGGATAGAGACAACATTTTCTCGCGATATTCACGATCAAGAAGTGCTTTTAGAAGAATTAGAAGCTTTATCAACTTCACTGGAAGAGCGGGTTCGTCGCAACCAGGCGCGGGGGCGCACCATCACCCTTAAAGTAAAATTCACTGACTTTCAAGTAATTACTCGCAGCTATACTGCCCCCCGCTTACTAACTACCTCTGCCGACTGGTATCCGTTAGCCATTCGCCTACTAAATGATAGCGAAATTAATCAACGTGCCGTGCGATTGCTCGGATTGAGTCTTTCTAATTTGACAACTCAATCGAGCAATCAGCTCTATTTTGACTTTTTCTTAGATTGACTATAGGTTTATTTTAGTAATGTTGCTCTATTTATTACTCTAAACGCTTGGTCTTATACTATCTTAATCATTGATTATCTGAAAATAATTACATAAAAATCTTGTAAAATCGCTAGAATAGCTAAAGCAACCCTGTTTTTGCTTACATCTTATTAGTCTTCACCACTCTCTCTCTTCTTACAAATGCTGTATTCCACTCTAGCCATTGAGGGCTTAATTTTTGTACTATACTAACAAAATTTTTCCAGCTTCTGTATTAGTAGCAGTAGCAAACATGATTGGAGAGTTCGGTTTTTTACGGAAGATTTTATGAACAGGAAGCTTTACATAGCATATACATTTATCAGTATCTTTTTAGCTACGGTTTTAGTAAACCAGCAAGCTCAGGCTCAATGCTCTACTTATTCCAATCCGGGAAATAATGTGGAGAGTCCACCACGTTTGTGTGCTCCTCACAATTTCGAATGGAAGGCGTGGTATACGGTCCTAGGAAGTCCTACTACGGTAGAGTTTGTGTATGACTGGGGTGACGGTTCACCACTTGTTACTATCACGGCTGCAAACGTCGGTTTAGGAAGATACGAAGCAGTAGAAACTTATCTTTACGCAGGGGGTACTCAGTGTACTTACAGACCCACTGTTCATTTGCAGGTTGATGGTGTACTATGTACTAGTTCAATACAAAGCCAAAGTGTTACAGTTTGGGACACCGATGAGGACAACGGTGGGGTTCCTCGTATTGATCCTATACTATACCGAGTTTGCGTGGGTGAGACTGCTATTGTTCAATTTGATGATAATAGTATCTGGAACTGCGTACCTAATTCAGGAGAAAACGACCGAATAAATAATGCAGTACGCTGGGTACAGTGGATTTATGGTACTGGTGGTGCCGCCAACCGTATTCCGGGTGTACAGGTAGACGGGGTAGTGGAACCTTATACTTTTCCAGGAAATGTTGAAGTGCTCACAGGTCCCATTGAGGTATCTACTTCTCAGAGTAAACCAATTACCGCTTTTGGAAGTGCTGTAGGCGACCAGTTTGAAGTGACTCTACGGAACTGGAATATTTGTAATCCTTATGATGCCGACACGACCGACGGTGACTTTCTAAATCCAACTTTAGGGGATTTAGTAAATGGCGATAGCATGTTTATTCAAACTACCGCTCAAATTGTTGTAGTAGACACCGCTCACGCTAATTTTACAACCAAACTAAACGGAGCTTCGGGTCCAGTTCAAACGGAGTTTTGCGTAGGCGACAGCGTACTCTTTGAGAATCTAACTCCCGCCTTGGCCGGTGCTGCTTTCGCTTACGACTGGGAAATTACGGATATTAATACCGCAACGGTGGTGAAGTCTTCTACTTTAGAAGACCCTAAGCACAATTTTACGACTCCCGGCCCGAAGAGAGTAAGACTCACGGTGAGAGATGGAAATTCAGTAGGAAACTGCGGAGGTACATTTATAAGCACTATTAATATTGTGCCAACCGCCAACGCAGCTATCGCAGTTTCTGACCTTAGTGGCAGCCTACTTCCGCCCCTTTGTTATGATCCGGTATATCCGGTTGCGGTAGATGTTAAGTTCAAAGATATCTCAACCGGGTTTGACCCAGCCACTTCGGAATGGACGTGGAATTTCTTCAACGAAACTGGAGCCTTAGCTCAAACTACCAATGGTAACACCGCTCCTGATAGCTTAGAAGTTTCCATTACTAACCCTGGTACGTACATGGCTGAGCTAATTGCTTCGGCGGTGGGGGTAAGCTGCGAAACGCGCGATACAGCGTATGTACATATTTATGCTCCCCCGGTGGCCAGCTTTGATGCCGTAGCCGGTTGCCAATCCGACAGTGTAGTCCTAGAAAGTACGTCTACGCTTCCTACAGTAGTAAATGGAGATAATATTGATTTGTACGAGTGGGACTTAGACGACGACGGAGCGTTTGAAACTACTGGAAAGGGACCTTTCAGGCACTTATTTCCCGTAGCTGGAAAACACGCAGTGCATCACCGGGTAGTAACTAAAAAAGGCAGTTGCTCAGGTGCAATTACCGATACGATTACCGTAAATCCGTCGCCATACCCTTCTTTTACTCCCGCTGTAACTGAAGGTTGTGGACCGCTGACGATTGCGATGGCCGTAGATACGTTGCTAGTTGATCAGCCGGGGGGAGTAGACGATTACAAGTGGCACATAAAGGACATTACTTCCGCCCCATTTACCGAAACAATCATCTCGCTCCCTTTGACTGATACTACCGAATTACTGTTTGAGAACACCTTAACCAGTTTTGCCGACCAGCAGTACGAAGTTTGGTTGGAAGTAGATGCAACCAATGGCTGCGATGCAACGAGCCAGCGAGATACTATTACGGTATTTGCGG
>NZ_JBARYM010000634.1:0-22003 GCF_049647865.1 Tunicatimonas sp.
GAATCACCTAGAAAGTAAGTAGCCAACGTAGACAAAACGTACTCTGCGACAATACCCGCCAGCCCGGTTGCAAACAATGAGATTTTTAGTATTCGGGATTTAGAACGGTTGACTCCAGGGGAAGAAGAGTTGTCGTCAGTAGAAGTTGTTACAGACATAGCGTAATCAGCACTGAGCCACCGATATAGGCAAAGGCTTCAATGAGTCCGGCCCCTGCGTTGGGCTTTTCCTGGTTAATGAGTTCGTCGGTAAGACTACGGCCGGGTAGCAAAATTTTGTCGGTCAGCCAGCGCACAATGGGTAGAAAGGCTAAACCAATCAGTACATCAATACCTACGTCGGTTAGGGATTCTTGCCAGCTAAAAAAATCAGTCATCAGGCCGTAGCGAATGAGGTTAGCAATAGAAATCATGGCTCCGGCAAACCCTAACCCTACCGCTACATTGTCTCGCTCAATTTGATCGTGTACATCGAAGGGGATGATCGCCGAGTAGATATACGCGGTAATAATTAGTAGTAACTGCCCGACTACCCAAAAGACGATTGCCGTTAAAAATCCGCCACCCTGACCCGATATCGCACCTAATATGATTAATCCAGTACCAATGGCATTAGCACCTTCAATCACTCCGGTTCCGGCATTGCGGTCTTCAATAATTTCTTGGTAGACGCTAAACTTCCGAAGGATAATTTTATCGTTGATCAGAATCGATAGGTTTAATAAGAGAATAGCCAATAGCCCGTAAGCTGATATATTGACGATATCATCAAACAAACCCGAGGAGGGACCCATAACAGCCCCGACGATTGCTAATAATAACCCAATAAAGTAGCCTACGTGAGATACGGCAAAAGCGAAGTTGTCTTTCTCTACTAGTTCTTCCTGTACTCTAATCTTCCGATGGAATAGTTGGTGAATCCACTTTCCTAACAAGAACAAAATAAAACAGAGTGCCAAATAGGTGATGGCGGATAGAATGGTGTCTAAAATGGGCATACGAAGATTGGTTAGCTCTTACTTCACTGACAAGTTAAAAATACCTACGATTTATTAAAACACGTAGCAAAGTTTGTCCAGCTACTTACCAAATCCACCACTGCTACGCGAACGAGAACTACTGCTGCTACTGCCACCGTAACGGGAACTAGATCGTGACGTACGCTGACCGCTGTTGCGGAAATTACTGCTAGTGGTGCGAGTGCGCCAGGTAGTATTAGGTTTAGTAGTGGTGGTGTAGCGACTGTTAGTACCGTAGGTGCGGCTGTTATTCACCGTTGGTCCGTAGTAAGGTCGCCCTCGGCTACGATAGCCCCGGTAATCGTCGTAGTAGGAACGGCGTGCCGGAAAAGTAGCCATATTGAACAGACTGCTTAACAGTGCATATTTTCCATAAAACGACCAGAAAGATTCGCCATTTGATCCCTGCTGCCACTGTCCATACTGGGGGTTGCCCACGTAGTTGCCGTAGCCCGGCGGGGCGGCTGTTTTAGAAACCTCACCCTGCTGATTCTTAGAAACGATTTCCATTCCCATATTATCAATGTTTTGGTTGAAGAAGTTTTCACCCACCGTATACCAATCGGTAATTTCTTCTTCCGGAATGCTATCAGCGCTGTTGGTTTCTTTAATGATGCGGTACTTATGCTTGTATTCGGGGTAGAAATTTCCCTCCTGATCCATATCGTATAGGATAATGGAGTACGCTGGTACATTAGTCATGTCCCGAACGAAATTATCTACTGGGCTTTTTTCAAAAGAATTGGAGCGACAGGCAACTAATGTAATAAAGGAGAGGGCAATGATTATGTATTTCATTATTCGTTAGTGCTTAATGTTTTCTCACAAAAATTTAATTAGTGTAGCTACAATGCCTGAGGTTAACCCAATAATTGTTAATGCTATACCAATCATCCATTTGATAAGGCTTACTTTCGCGTCGCTAATTTGCTTGGTCAAATCTGTTCTTACGTTAGCAATTTCTTTAGTTAAATCTATTCTCACACTAGCAATTTCTTTTCGTAACTCTGCGCTCGTGTCAGCAATTTCTTTTCGTAACTCTGCACTCGTGTCAGCAATTTCTTTTCGTAACTCTGCACTGGCATTAACAACATCTTCCTTAGTAGACAAGTGTTCCTTTCGGTCGTCGAATTTCTGGGTAACGAGGTTCTCAATTTCATTAACCAGTGCTTCGGCCTCTTCGGCAGGAAGACTGGTTTTTTTGATTAGCTCGTACATTCGGACGGTATTCATCTAATTATTTTTCGGATGCAATCTATTTTAAGCAAAAAAGGTCATACTTCAAAGTACGACCTTAGGTTGGTTTATGTTCTTACTTGTTCAAGCAATTCACAATAAAACTACTGAGAAATCAGTTCGGATTCTTCTTTAGTGGCTTTGCGAATAGCAGTATTTGCCCGTCGCTCGGCAATTTGCTGCTTGGTTTCAAACCATTGGTCGCCCATCGCTTTTCGCATAGACCAGTCTACCGCTTGGCGCACGCTGATGTTCATTAATCCTTTAAATCGCTTAGAAAGGTGTGGGTTCAACGAACGTAGGCTCATTCCAAAACCACCTTCAATATACTCGATGTAGTGCCAGTATTCGCCCGGCATAAAGAGCGTATCACCGTGCTTAATTTCGCACTCATAGCCTTTCACGTAGTTCAGACCGGGAAAGCGAGCATAATCAGGTTTGGTCACGTTTACGCCGGTGTGCACGTTTAGCGGATAACGATACAACAGCGGAGAATATTCAGGAGCGAATAGCACTACGCGGCGCTTGCCTTCAAACTGAGTCAAAAATACATTAGACATATCAATATCCTGATGCATTCGAGCTATTGAGCCTTCTCCACCGAAAAACATATAAGGAAAGCCTTTTAAAAACGTAGTATTAACAGGCGGAAATTCAAAGTCGTCCATGAGTTGAGGACAGTCTTTAAAGATATTCCACAGGTGAATTCGCAGGTCGGTAGGAGTGGAAGCGATAAGATCTAGGTAATCAGCGAACTTCATTTTGCGGTGGGGCACCTTCATGGTTTTGTCCAGGTCTTCTTCCCGGTTTTCAAAAACCCCAATAGTTAGCTCGCCCGCTACGCGTTTAAAGTATTCAAAGTTCCACTCATCGTAGGCTTTAGTTCCCTTTAATAATCCGCGCAGAATAACCGGTTTCTGCGGAATCAGGTAATTTTCTTCAAAGTGACGAAGATCAATATCTTCAATAATGTCGATAGGATGGTTATAATCAAGTGCCATAAAAGAATCAGTTATGCGTGTACTTCTTAACGCTGCAAATTTATAGTATTTTTAGCGAATAGTTGAAAATATACTACAATTAAGCCAGTAAAGTTGTTCGCTAATCAAAAATTTAGCAGCCCAACGGACTATATCGGCGTAATTAAGTCATAATCAGTACATATGTGGGCTTACTCGAACCGGGTACACAATAAATATCGTTAGTTTTACTTGAATTACTAAAGCTCATTTATATCAAACGTAAGTACTGTGCGGAACTGGGGTAAGTATATTGGTTGGTTATGGTTGGGAATGCTCGCATTTTCGGTTCAGGCCCAAAACCTACCCACCGGCAATTCACCCATTGGTGCCCCCGTTCGGAGCGATAGCTCTCGATTCCTATCCGATTTCATCACCATCGACCGAATTTTTGTGCTTGGTAACCGGATCACCAAGCAAAGTATTATTGAGCGGGAATTAAGCATAGCCGAAGGGTTAACCTTTCCCACTTACGAAATCAACGAGCTTCTGAAAAAGGATCGGCAAAAGCTGATGAATACCCGGCTCTTTCTGGATGTGGAATTTCATGTAGTAGAAATTCAACCTGGCAGTGCTGATATTATTATTAAGGTGGCCGAACGTTGGTACACCATACCTACTCCTTACTTAACATTGCCGGCTGCGGTTCGGAACATTAACGTATTTCTAGATGATCCAGACTGGAATCTGCTAACCTACGGCATAAAGTTTACTCAATTCAACTTCCGGGGGCGCAATGAGCGTTTGGCGGCCATTGCCCAGTTTGGTTTTACCCGACAGTTTTCTCTCAAGTATTCAGTTCCTTACGTAGATGCTGCTCAGAAGAATGGAATAGAGCTGGGATTTAGCTACTCCGAAAACCGGAATATTAATTACCGGACAGTTGATCATAATTTCCAGTTTAGTAACGATGTATTGGATGCTCCACTGAGCCCAGCCTTGCGGGAAGTAACCGCCTTGGTTGGTTGGACTTACCGCCCTAGTTACTACAATGTGCACGGTATTACGCTTTCTTACTCCGATGCACTGGTTGCTGATACGGTTCTGGGCCTGAATCCTACCTACTTTACCCACGATAACAATCGGCAGCAATACTTGATGCTCAGCTACTCGGCCAGTGGCGACCACCGCGATTTTATCGGCTATCCACTTAAAGGCTACCGATGGCGAGCTTTGGTAAGTAAAGTAGGATTAGGAGTATTTGACCACGTAGATATTTTCCGAGTTTCGGGATCGTACAGCCATTTTTTTGATCTTGGCAAAGGATTTTACTTTGCCACCTCAGCCAATGGCTACGTGAGCACTCCCCGCTTTCAGCCCTACGCTAACTTCCGGGGGCTTGGTTACCGGGGCTTGTGGTTGCGAGGCTACGAGCTAGATGTTATTGAAGGTCAGTCTTTTATAATGAATCAGAATACGATTCGTAAACGCATCTTTGACCGAGAGTTTGACTTTTCCCGGGTGATTCCCATTGACCAGTTCAACGTAATACCACTTAGTATCTATTTAAAGGGATACATTGACCAAGGCTACGTGAGCAATACCATTCCGTACGAACAAAGTGACCGATTATCCAACCGCTACCTGATGGGTTATGGGCTAGGTATCGACTTTGTTACTTTTTACGATTCTGTATTCCGCGTAGAGTACTCTTGGAAGCGAGATGGCACCAATGGGCCATACTACAGTTTTCGAACGGCCTTCTAATTCTGATGGCAAACGGTCGCCGTGCGATTGTAATATTGAAAATCGCAAATTGTAGACCTAACTGCTAGCTAGCGTTTCATCAATTTGCAATTTTTTAATCTGCAATTTGTAATTTGCGCTACCATGACCGACACAACTAATCGTATTACCGTCACCGCGGCTCTGCCTTACGCTAATGGGCCACTGCACATTGGACACATTGCCGGAGCGTACTTACCAGCCGATATTTTCGTCCGCTACCAGCGTCAGCAGCAACGTGACGTAATTTTTATGAGTGGCAGCGATGAGCACGGGGCGGCTATTATGCTCCGCGCCAAAAAGGAAGGCATTTCTCCTCGGGAAATTATTGATAAGTACCACAAACTGAATAAGGAAACGTTCGAGCGGTTTGGAATTTCGTTCGATATGTACCACCGAACGTCCGAACCCATTCATCACCAAACCTCTCAGGGCTTTTTCACTACCTTATATGATAAGGGAGAATTCACCGAACAAGAATCGGAACAATATTATGACGAGGAGTATCAGCAATTCTTAGCTGACCGTTACATTACCGGTACCTGCCCGGTCTGTAGCCACCCCGAAGCCTACGGCGACCAGTGCGAGAACTGCGGCTCGTCGCTTAGCCCAACCGATCTTATCAATCCCAAATCAACGCTAAGTGGTAAAACTCCGGTACTAAAGCCGACCAAACACTGGTACTTGCCTCTCGATAAATATCAACCTTGGCTAGAAGAATGGTTGTTAAAAGGTAAACAAGGAAAGTGGAAACCGAATGTATACGGGCAGTGTAGCTCCTGGCTAAAAGCGGGCCTACAGCCTCGCGCCATGACTCGTGACCTAGACTGGGGCGTAGATGTACCGCTACCTAATACCGAAGGCAAGAAATTGTACGTGTGGCTAGATGCTCCCATTGGCTATATTTCAGCTACTAAACAGTGGGCACTGGATAATGGAAAAGACTGGGAGCTATACTGGAAGCAGCAGCCCAGCGAAGCCGATAATGCCCGGCTGATTCACTTTATTGGTAAAGACAATATTGTTTTCCACTGCATTATCTTCCCAGCTATTTTGCATACGCACGGCGACTATATTTTACCCGAAAATGTACCCGCTAACGAATTTCTGAATTTGGAAGGTCGTAAGCTATCTACCAGCCGAAACTGGGCCGTATGGCTGCACGAGTACCTGAACGAACTGCCTGATAAGCAAGACGAGCTTCGCTACACTTTGTGCTCCATCATGCCCGAAACGAAGGATAGCGAGTTTACCTGGAAAGATTATCAGGCTAAGAATAATAATGAGCTAGTAGCGATATTGGGTAACTTTGTCAACCGTACGTTAGTACTGACTCAGAAGTACTTTGATGGGGTAGTTCCCCCGCGCCACGAACTACAGCCTATTGATGAAGCAGCCCTGCGCCAACTTCAAGAAATACCAGGTCGAGTAGCTAAGGCAATTGAGAACTTTAACTTTCGGGAAGCTGCCGCTCATATGATAGACTTGGCTCGTACTGGAAACAAGTACTTGGCCGACACCGAACCTTGGAAAGTTATTAAAGAGGATAAAGCACGCGTAGAAACTATTCTGAATATTGGTTTGCAGATTACCGCTAGCCTTTCGGTGATCAGCTACCCTTTTCTGCCGTTCACTTCCGAGAAGCTTCAAGCGATGCTTAACTTTCAGTCGACCGGCTGGTTGACAGCTGATGCTAACGATCTACTAGCCACAGGACATGCGTTAGAAAAGCCAACCTTATTATTTCAAAAAATTGAAGATGAGTGGGTGGAGCAGCAAGTTGCTAAGCTTCATCAGGAAGACCCAATTGACGAGGAAGAATCCGAAACAGAATTACTACCGATGAAAGAAGAAATTACCTACGACGATTTTGTGAAACTGGATATGCGAGTAGCCACTATTTTAACTGCTGAGAAAGTGAAAAAGTCGAAAAAGCTACTGAAAATGACTCTAGACACAGGTCTTGATCAACGTACGGTACTTAGTGGTATTGCTCAGCACTACGAACCCGAAGCAATCATCGGCAAACAAGTTTGTGTACTGGTAAACTTGGCACCTCGTAAGATGATGGGCATTGAGTCGCAGGGTATGATTTTAATGACCGAAGATCCTAATGGTAAACTATTGTTCATGCAGCCAGAGGGAGAAGTTAGCAACGGCAGTGGCATTAGCTAATCATTCTCTGGACAAACTTTCGTTACCAAAAAGCTTCTCTCAATCCATATTAATGGAGTGAAAGAGGAAACTAAAAAAGTTGATAAATGCTTACTACTTTTGTAGGATACTAATCGGAAGGAAGATGAATGAGGAACTCAACAAGCTGAGAAGAAGTGTAAAAATGTTAGAAGCTAAAAGCGCTTCCTTTAAAGAAGGCGTAGATGGACTTCATAATGCCTTTGAGGTGTTTAGTACAGATTTGGACGCTTTCATTAATGTCTACAACGAAACTCAGCAACGTAACGAAGAGCGTCTTAATCGGTTAGAAAAGCACCTGGGCCTGTCCTAATATTGTAAGGCAATAGATCATTCAGAAGAAAGAGTACTAATTAGTTATGGAATTAACGGCTGATAACAAGCTAAAAAAATTAATTATTGTCGGTGATCGTATGCTGATCAAACTGAAGAAAGCGACTGACAAAACCAAAAGTGGATTGTTCCTGCCACCGGGGGTGCAAGAAAAAGAAAGGGTGCAAACGGGCTACGTAATGAAAACCGGGCCGGGTTACCCGATTCCTGTTCCGGCCGATGATGACGAACCCTGGAAGGAGCGCGACGAGCAGATCAAGTATATTCCGCTACAAGCTAAGGAAGGCGATTTAGCAATGTTTTTGCAAAAAGGAGCGTTTGAGGTTATGTACGAAGGTGAGCAGTACATGATCGTACCCCAAGCTTCCATCTTGATGCTAGAGCGAGAGGAGGACATTTTTTAGCAATTGAGCCATTCGACCATCGAACCTTCACCTACTCAATCATACTACTAGTCATTTTCAAATCTGAGGATGCACCTAATAGGCTTGTATCCCTTTTTTATTTTCGCTAGGTTCGCTTTCATACGTTTATTATCGTTATACCGTTAGCAATCTACAGCGCTATTCCAGGTTATGAAGTTTTTTTTAGCTATTATTTTTTCGTGCTTTAGCCTCTTAGCAACTGCTCAGCAAACCGAGCCGGATTGGGAACAAGAAGGTGAGATTGACGATGCTGAAGTAGTCATTGAAAAGGAGCGGGAGATTAGTTTACCTACCGCTAGCCGCCGCTTTGAGCCAATCCCGCCAATCGTTACTACGCGTCCTACTACCAGTATTACTTATCAGTTTCAAGAAGTCACTCCTACGCTGCCTGGGCTTAACCCGCAGGTACGTCCGCTGAAAATCAAAAATCCACCCTTAGATAAACTCTACGGAAATTACATTAAACTTGGCTTCGGTAACTTTATTACTCCTTACGCTGAGCTATTTGCGAATAGCACCCGAAACAACGAATATAGCTACGGTCTGCATGTACAGCATGAATCGTCGCGGCTTGGTCCGGTAGATGGTGCCAATTCGGGTAATAGCGACTCTCGATTAGGACTTAGTGGTAAATACTTTGCCAGTGGGCATACATTCCGGGCTAATGCCGAGTATCAGCGAGAACGCTACCATTTCTACGGATACAGTCCGTTAGTAGAACCTGAGCCGGAGCGTGATTCCATTAGGCAAATATTTAATGCTATTGCCGTATCTGGTGGAATTGCCCGGGCTGATGTAGATGCCCCACTTGATTACGATGTAGAAGCCAAGTTTATTCATCTGAGCGATAGTTATCAAGCTTCGGAGAATCAAGTTGAGCTCCACCTTAAAACAAACTATATCATCGCACCCCGTTTAGAGATAGGACTGGAAAGCGATCTATATCTGATGCAGCGTAGTGATCAAAATCCAGAAACGCTAGCAGAAAATAGACTCAATCGCAATCTGTTTCGAGCTCGCCCTTATCTGGTTTACCGTACCTCTATTGGGGCGGGCGAAGGGCTTACGATCAAAGGTGGGTTTACTATTGCGCACGAAAATGATACTGCTAGCAATGCTGATCAGTTACATATTTATCCTTACGCTCTTGCAACGCTGTATTTCTCTGATGCCTTTCAGGTATACGCGGGGGTTGATGGTAACATAGAAGCAAGGTCACTTTATTCATTCACCCGAGAAAACCCGTATTTAGATGCGGATGTTCCATTGCTGCATACCAATCGTAACTTCACCTTTCGGGGAGGAGCGAAAGGAAGAATTAATAGCTTCTTTGGTTTTCACGTCGGCTTCTCAGCCAATAATTACCAGAATCTGTACTTCTACGCCAACAGTGCTCGAGATTCTACTCGCTTTACTATTCTGTACGACCCAGATAATGTGTTTGAATTAAACCTGTTTGGTGAGATCTCTCTAAACAGTACCGAACGCTTTCGCTCCAGCCTTCGGGCTGACTTTTACGCCTACAGTGTAGAAAACGTGGAAGAGCCTTGGCATCGTCCTAACCTTACATTTAGTTGGCTCAACAGCTTAAACTTATACGAAAAAATACTGTTGAACGCCGAGTTACAGTATATGTCAGGCGTACAGGGGTTAAATTTAGCTAGTGGCACTACGCGTCAGCTCGATGCCATTGCTGATCTGCATCTTCAGGCTGACTACTTATTTTCCAATCGCTTTTCCGCATTTATCAAAGTAAGAAATATATTTGCACAGAATTACGAGCGCTTTATGAATTATCCCTCCCGAGGAATCATGTTTTTAGGCGGGATTACCTATAGTTTCTAAATTATTGATTTACAAGCTATTCGGTACTTGTGTGCTTTTATCAACAATATTCTTAGGGTAATTACCGTAAGATCAGTTATTTCGCATTAGAAAGCGTAAATAGCTGATAATTATTGTTTTACCAGACCGTGCATAAACAATCCGTTATGGAAAATCAGGAAGATACTCGATACAATTTAGAAGACAACGATGACTTTGGTTTACCCGAAACTGACTTCCATCCAATAGATCGCGAGGAAGAAGAGCCGCCCCAATTCGAAGAACCTCGCTACTATGTAGAAGAGGAAGAAGAGGAGCCTAACCGAGGGTGGATTGTTGCGGCAATTATTGGAGTAGTGGTGTTGTTGGGACTCGCTATTTATCTTTTTCTATTTGATGGCGTAAGCCAAATAGCTTCTCTATTCGGGGAAGGAGAACCAGCGGTGCAAGAGTACGTAGAACCTATTTCTGAACCAGTTATCGAAGAAGAACCAATTTACGAGGAGGAACCTATTATTGAAGAAGAGCCGGTTTATGAAGAACCTACATTGGCTCAGTATCAGGGAATTGAGCGCGTTTCTACTCCTACCGGGCGAACCTTTGTAGTAGTAGCTAGCTTTGTTGATTACGACTTAGCGATGGACTATGCTCAGAAATTAGAAGCTCAAGGTACTGGCTCTAAGATACTAGATCCTACGCAGCGGGCTCCTCTTATTCACCGAGTGGCCATTGCTGATTTTGATACCTTCTCTGAAGGTGCCACTAATATTGAATCCTTCCGAATGGAATACGGAGATTCTGTTTGGGTATTAAAATACTAAAATGATCCTACTACAAATCACAACCGAAACCCCTATTGATACTACTGCCCTTGATTCTGCCGCCGCCGAATCAGTTACCATCCTCGACTTACTTTTAAAGGGTGGTTGGGTGATGATCCCTCTCATCATCTTGTTTGCACTCTCTATTTATATTTTTGTTGAAAGAATACGAGTTGTCAAACGAGCAGCTAAGATTCCCGAACAATTTATGGAGAAGATTCGAGGTTTAGTATCTCGAGGGGAAATTAGTGCAGCCCGTATACTCTGTTCTCAAACTGACTCTCCTATTTCCCGAATGATTGAGAAAGGGGTTTCCCGCATTGGTAGTCCACTCAAATCGATTGAAGCGGCTATTGAAAATGTAGGAAAGCTGGAGCTATATCGGCTAGAAAAAAACCTCACTTTACTAGCTACTATTTCAGGGGTAGCCCCGATGATCGGTTTTTTAGGTACTGTTACCGGAATGATTCAGGCGTTTATTGCCATTGCTCAAGAAGAGGGAAACGTAAGCCCTCAGTTACTCTCCACCGGAATTTACGAAGCCATGATTACCACCGCTACCGGACTGGCCGTGGGTATTCTGGCTTATTTAGGTTACAATTATCTCGTTTCCAGAGTAAACAAAATAGTTCATCAGATGGAATATATTTCCATTGATTTTATTGACTTGCTTCAGGAACCGACATAAACAAGAGTAGATAGGTAAAGAGTGAAAAGATGAGGGACAAATAAGATAAGTTGCCTTCGTGACTTGCAGTTATTTAACCCCTAGTTGTGATTTACTCCTTTTACACTATCCATTATCAACTTTCCATTGTCAATTTTCAACTAATACAATTCATGGATCTGAAAGCCCGAAATAAGATAGAAACTAGCTTCAATTTTTCTTCTATTGCTGATATTATTTTTCTGTTGCTGATCTTTTTCATGCTTACCTCTTCGTTTGTCACACCTTCGGGTTTGCCAGTCAATTTACCTTCTAGTAAGGCTTCGGCTATTGTACTACAGCGGGTAAGTGTTACAATTACTCCTGATTTAGCGTATTACGTAAACGAGCAGTTGGTGCCGGTAGAGCAGTTGGAAAGTGCGCTTCGAGCCGCACTTTCTGAACAGGAAGGAGTTTTAGTAATGAATGTAGACAAGTCAGTGCCGGTAGAGCATTTGGTTCGGGTAGCGGGCATTGCTACTGCTTTAGAAGCCAAAGTATCTATAGCTACTCGCCCCGAGTCAAATCGGTAGACGAATACTTGCGAAGTGAAAATGCGTTCGTTTTTAAATCTTATACCATGTTTTCTCGTTAAGAATAAGAAACAGAATTAGTACATGTCTTCTGAAGAAAAGAAAGATCGTCGGATTGCTGCTATTGTCTCATTCGGAGTGAATGCTGGCCTGTTTTTATTATTCTTTTTCCTATTAGCTTGGCAAGCTCCTGATCCTCCACTACCCGAATACGGTATTGAGTTAGATTTTGGGCTAGATAATACTGGGGCGGGAGAGACCACGCGTCCGGAACCTACTCCGGTAGTAGAAGAAGAACCGGTTGAAGAAGTTACCGAGGAGGTAGAAGAAGAAGAAGTGGAAGCCGTAGAGGAAACCCCACCGGAGGTACAGGAGTCAGTAGAGCAGGTAGAACAAGTAGCCCCTATTGACGATAGTCCGGACGTAGTGGAAGAAATACCGGAAACAACTGAAGAAGTAGTAGAACCCGAAGAGCCAAAGCCAGAACCAGTACCGGGGAGCTTATATCCATCTAAAAATACCAATCAGGGCAATTCTGAAGATCCGGTAGGCAATCAAGGAAAAGAAGACGGTAAAATTGACGATCGTGCTTTATACGGTGCACAGGGACCAAAAGATGGCGCATCGCTGCAAATGGCAGGCTGGAATTGGGATTACATTCCTCGCCCTCAAGATAATTCTAGCGAGAGCGGACGTATTACCTTTCAAATAACAATTGATGGCCGAGGAGAGATTATTAGTATCCGGACTCTAGAGAAAACGGTAAGTCCTGCGGTGGAGCGGATTTACCGCGAAGCTGTGGAGGAGCTAACCTTTAGTCGCATGGGTAATAATACTCGTTCGGCAGCTACTTCTACTGGTAAAATATCGTTTATCATTCGTTCCAAATAGTGTATTTGACCTTCCGATTGTAGCAAATATTTGCCCCGGTTTTTCGTAGCTTGGAAGGCACTTTGCACTTGTATTTCACGTTATTCTTTCTTAAGTTAAACTATAAACTACTGCTTTTATATGAGTAATATTACCGTTGTTTTGGTGGATGATCACGCAATACTAACGGAAGGAACAGCAAGCATACTCAGAGAATACAATTTCATAGATTTAGTAGGAGCTGTAAACGATGGTGGAGAAGCATTAAAGCTAGTAATTGAGCATAAGCCCGATGTGCTAGTAGCTGATATTTCTATGCCAGGCGTATCTATTTTTGATATTATTCAAGAAATAGAAAAAGAACAACTACCTACTAAAGTGCTTATTCTTTCCATGCACGATTCACCTAATTATGTATTCAAAGCACTTAATAATGGGGTGAATGGTTATATTACCAAATACGCCGACCGTGAAGAGATGGTCAAGGCTATTCAAACCGTAGCCCAAGGAGACGAGTATTATAGCCAGATAATTACTCAAGTTATTGTAAAAGGTTTTAAAGAAAAAAAGAGCCAAGATAGCAATGATCAAAACCCTATTAATGTACTTTCTAAACGAGAAAAAGAAGTATTGGCTCTTTTAGTGGAAGGATTAAACTCTAAACAGATTGCCGAACGCTTATTTCTCAGCGAACGTACGGTCTCCAACCATCGGGCCAATATGTTACAAAAATGTCAGGTAAATAATACAGTTGAGTTGGTTAGATTGTATTTGGATAATGTTAATAAATGGTAATCTTCCACTGTGTTGTAGCGTTTCATAGTCCGAACGTTACTTCCCTTTGTTAAAGATAATAACTACTCGCTTCTTTCTCTTGTAGCTTTTCCAACAAAAGTGGTTATTATTCTTTCGCCTTTCTTCATACTATGCATGCAAAAAGGTGAAAGAAGTCGTCCTCTACTATCTTTGGCAACAGCAAGCCTTTAACCGCGAAAGCCTTCAAACTATTAATGGCCAAGCCGTCGTTGTACAATCAGCTGGTATTCTAAATGCTAATGCTGGACCTGATTTTTCTGTAGCCCGATTGTATATTGATAATCTGGAATGGCATGGTTCGGTAGAAATTCATGTGAAAGCATCGGACTGGAAGCGTCATCAGCATCATCGTGATTCAGCCTACGAGCGAGTAATTTTACACGTAGTTTGGGAGCATGATCAAGATGTATATCGCTCCGATGGTACGATGGTTCCTACCTTAGAACTAAAATCTCGTGTAAACTCTTCGATCTTATTCAGGATTCAATCTTTATTAGAGAGTAAGCAGCCATCTATTCCCTGCGCTCATTTAGTAAGTCAAGTACCAGATGTCGTTAAAATTGCTCAAATAGAACGGATGGCTATTCAGCGAATGAAAAGAAAAGCTGACGAAATTCTTGAATTACTTAAGCACAACAAAGGCAATTGGCAAGAAACAGCGTATCAATGCCTACTAAGAAGTTTTGGTTTTAAAACTAATCAAGCAGGAATGGAACAACTTGCGCAGGCACTACCACTCCGTTGGGTAAGAAAATGGTGCGACGATTCAGACCAATTAACTAATATTTTTCTTCATCAAGCTGCATTATCACAGTATTTAGTAAATGAGAAGCCATTATTAATACCTCCTGAGCTAGAAAATAGACGGTTGAATCCATCCGTATGGCGATACAGCCGAATCCGCCCTACCAATTTCCCACATGTCAGGATTAAACAGCTAGCTATTTTGCTTAAGCAGTGGCAAGCTGATTTGAGTTGGTTACTGCAAATTCAACCAATAGAGCATTATATAAAGCAACTTTGCGCTGAAGCTACTAACTTAGGAGCTCACAGCATTAATACTATTATTATTAATACTATAGTACCCTTGCTGACTGCCTACGGAGTTTATCACCGCGATAATAGTTACCAACAACACGCTTGCTTATGTTTAAAAGAGATAAAAGCTGAAAATAATAAGGTTATCCGTAAATATAATGACCTGACCTTTCCTAACTCGTCTGCTTTAGATACGCAGGGAATCCTAGAGCTTTATCAGAATTACTGCACAAAAAAACAATGTCTTTCCTGTAGTATCGGGTCTGCCGTTTTGAAAAAACAGCCATTGTTTGTTTCTTAACTACTTCACCCTGGATCAGCCTGCGTATTGTGGATTATTGCTATTCATAGCTGTATAATTACTGGTATCATTTTCCAATGGTACTATCACCTCCGAAGTACTCGGTTATCTCACTGGTTTTTACCCGCTATCAGTATAAAGATTGTAAGTGGATGGCTCGTTGGCATCTTATATCATTACTATTATTCAGGAGGTGATACCTGGAATTACTTTGCTGATGGAGTAGCGTTAGCTGAACTTGCCCGTATTAATTGGATGAACTATATTTTTAGTTGGATAAACACGGATTATCTACCAGACGAATTAATATACGCTGACCAACCCCGTGCCTTGTTCGTGAGCCGCATTGTTAGTATAGGGTGTCTGTTTACTCTAGACAATTACTGGCTTATCTCCACCTATTTTTCGATAGTATCTTTTGGGGGAATTTGGTACTTAGTGCAAACGATTAAGAGATTCTTTCCCCGTACTCAGTATGCAGTAGGGACCGCTTGGTTAGCTTATCCTTCCTTCGTCTTCTGGAGTTCGGGTATTCTTAAAGAAACTATTGCGGTAGGGCTCATTAGTGTACTAACTGCCCAAACAATATATTTTTACTACAATAACAGGAGAAGGCAACCGAGTTTAATGGTGGTAGGTTGGTTAAGCATTGCTGTTTTACTATGGTTAGTTAAGTACTATTATGCCGCTGTACTTATTCCATTGTTGCTAGCTATTATTCTATCCCGATTTATACCAGCTGGACGGCTTAGTGTAACTACTAAAGCAGTTTCTTTATTTATTATTTTTATTTCTTTGGCTACATTTCTGCACCCCAATCTGGAGGTAGACCGAGTTCTGAGCGTGATTGTCCAGAATCATGATACCTTCGTCCAAATTTCTCGCACCGATGCAATTATTCACTTTTATCAATTAAAGCCTACGTTAGCCAGTTTCCTACTTAACACCCCTTTAGCCTTATTTTCCGCTTGGTATCGCCCACTACCGTTCGATTTGAATACTATGTTAGCGCACGTGGCAGGTTTAGAAAACTGTCTATTGCTCATTGTCAGTATACTAGCCCTACGAAAAATTAAATTGGTAAAAGCACTAGAAGGTGATGCCCGATTGTGGATAGTTGCTATCTTTTTGTTTGCGGTTTTGTTAGGAGCATTATTAGCTATCTCTACACCCAACTTTGGTACGCTAATACGTTATAAAGTAGCTTTCTCGCCATTTTTGCTATATCTTTTAATATGCTTACTGCTTCACCGAAATGATTAGATTTTCTGAATTAACCCTTTATTGATTCTTTACCAACATTATAAAAAAGGTACGCTCGTAGTTTTTGAAGACAAACCTAACTTCGCAACTGCTCGTATCAACGTATTTTAGTGGCAACATTAATTAAGCGTAGGTAAAGTTTTTCTTATTGAATCGTAAATAATATGATGTCTGATCAGCAGTTTGCCGAAACACTAATTCCATTTAAGAACCTTCTAGACAATAAAAAAACAGAGAAGGTAGGCCAGCCGCTAATGGAGCAGCATAGTTTGGCATATTGTGTTAAAGCACAGTGGCAAACTGATTTTCAATCAGCCCAGCGTACTTATCAGGAATATACCGCTTTGGTGCGGTCTGCTTATCAATACGAGCGTCATGTTCTTAGTGAATTGCACCTGAACCAAGTAGCTCCAACTGATCCGGACGAATGGTTGGATTATGCTCGGTTCTTTTACACCAATGTACCTTCTTACAACGCTTTATTAGATCAGCAATTTGGCTTGAAGCCAGAAGTATGGGCTCAGGCTTTAGTAGAGATTCACGCTTTGATTTCGGCGAGGTACCAACAATAGAACAGTACTAACAAATAGGCAGCTACTAAGCAACCCAAAGTCTTTCTGAAGATTATATAGGCGAGTAGATGGCAGAATGTAAGCGTTTAGCTCAGATAACTATTGAGTAAAACGAAAGTTAAAATCAGTATATACAGAGTTGAGTCTACAGCATTGTAGATACATGTTTAGTGTTCTCTTTACAGAATAAATAATATCTTGGTATTATCTTTGACCGTAAAAATAGTGTAAAAGGTAACTACAAACAACCCATATAGTCTTTAGACTTAGGATTTTTAAACAGAAAGAAAATACATGAATAATATTATTCTACTATCTAATCGGTTGTTTCATTATCGTGTACCAATATATAACTACTTTCACCAGGAATTTCTTAAGGAAGGCTACAATTTTTCGGTGCTCGCCACTGAGCAGCAGCCTAACTTTGATCCTCATTTTGAGTTCGAGTGCCAAATAGAACCTCCTAGTTTTTCTAAATACAAAGCGATCATTCAAGAAAAGCAGCCGGCAGCCGTTATTGTATTTATGCACCTCAAAGATCGAATCATGTGGCCGATGGTTCATTGGCTGAAGATTCAAGGAATTCCCGTACTATATTGGAACCATGGAGTAAATCTACAAGATCCGGATAATTGGTATAAGAATATATTATATCGCTATTTGCATAATCTGGCGGATGCTATCGTACTTTATTCGCCAGCCGAAAAGCAGTATATTAAAACTAAGAATCATCCGAAGGTTCACATCGGATATAATACCCTCAACTTACACAGTTTCCCCACAATTACTCAGTCGAAGGAGGAGCTTAAAAAAGAGTGGAAGTTACCCTATAAAAAAGTAGTTTTATTCGCCGCTAGCACTACATTTCGTCGTCGTCTAGAGCTTCTGCTAGAAATTTTTGATGGGCGAACCGGTGAGGAGCTAGGATTAGTACTAGCAGGTTTGCGAGACATACCAACTTGGGTAAAAGAAGTAGTTGACCGCAGTCCGGCAATTACTTATGTGGGGGAAATTCCTGATCAAGTGGCTTTTAATAAGCTGGTAAAGCTATCAGATGTATTTACGATTCCTGGTCGCAGTGGGCTTGCCATTAATCAGTCTTTTCATTGGGGAGTTCCCTACGTGACAACCAATGTGCGACAATCGCCGGAAGTTTGGTACCTAAAAGATGGACAAAATGGCTATATTGCTGATATAGAGAAGGAAGGAGATTACCGAGATAAGTTACTACGAGTTTTACAGGATGACGCTTTGCATGCTCAAATGTCAGCTAAAGCTCAGGAAGTTATTCAAACCGAAGGAGATATTCACAACATGTATTTAGGCTTTTGGAATGCCTTTCAGTTTGCTACTGAAAGAAAGAAGGTAAAGCGATGATAAAATACTTCAAATCCAAAGCAGATTTTTTTTTAAGGTATAACTGGCTGTTTAAGAAGATGCTATCTGAGGCTTCTAAAAACTTGGAGGAAGATTATAGCGTACTATCTCAGCGTCAAAATGACCGTTTTATTCAACTAGTACATTACGCTGTAAAACGTTCTCGTTTTTACCGCTCTCTCTATGCTAAGCATGGTGTTGATCTACAAACTATCAAGTCTATTGATGATTTACATAAGCTGCCGGTTATAAAAAAAGAAGATATAAGAGATCAGGTTGATGAAGTAAGAATTGGTAGTCGTTTTTTTAAGACCAAAGGATACACTAGTGGCACCTCAGGAAGCCCTTTGGTAGTGTACCGGGATTACCGTTGCGTATTAGAAGAAGGAGCCTATATCTGGGCTCAGCGAAATCGAGCTGGCTATCAGCCGGGAATGAAGACCGTATCTATGCGGGGCGATCTAGCTAGAAAAGAATTATATCGTTACGATGCCTCTTCTAATACGTTATACCTATCCAGCTACAACTTAAGTGAAAAAAATGCTCGGCTTTTTTTAGATAAGATCGCCGAATTCGCTCCTTATGCTCTACTGGCTTATCCAAGCTCCGCTGATATTTTGGCTACTTTTGCGAATAGTATGAACAAGGACGTTCACATTCCTTATATTTTCACATCGTCAGAGACGCTATATGATTTTCAGCGCGAAAAGTTTGAGCAGGTATTTGGCAGTAACGTACAGGATTGGTACGGAAATGCTGAAAGAACAATTGCTTTGATGCAAAATCAAAAAGACGGATACGACGAGTTACCTTTATATTCAGTAAACGAGTATCAGAGCGGTAGTACCATAACGACGGGGCTTATTAACAAATCATTTCCCTTGATTCGCTATCAGATTGGAGATATTATTATTCCCGAGAAATACCGGGTTTCTTATCAAGAAAAAATAACTATAAAGAAGATAAACGGAAGAGACGACGACGTATTACATCTCCCGGATGGTACCCAAGTAGGACGTTTAGACGTGATTTTTAAAGGTATTAAAAATATTGACTTTGCTCAGTTTGAGCAAAGCAACCAAGAGTCATTTGTACTGAATATTGTACCCAACCCAAGCTTTAGTCAAAAAGATGAGAAGGAACTTATTAATAATCTTAAAGCTAGAGTTGGTGGTGATGCATCCTACGTGGTTAACCGGGTCAGTAAGAAAGATATCAAGCTGAGTAAGTCAGGGAAATATAAGTTGGTATTTAACTACATTTCAAATAATCAGCCGCTACAAAGAGAAAAGACTTCATCATCAATCTACTAACATAGTACATGAGGTGCTGCTCTACTGATAGTAGTGTGTTTCAAAAGACAGAGAAATCAAAAAATTTAGTGCTAAGCTAAGGCAGTAAGCGTATTGTTAGATTGACCGCGCTACGACCGTTAACTTCAACGACGCTTGGTAAAACACGCTCAGCAATTAAATACTTGCTAATTTGCTGAGTATCGGTTACTATAATAGTAGTAGGTTGGCAAAAATTACTCTCGCATTTACTTAAAAAATAAAAAAGCTGGCAACTCAATTGAAATAGATTGAGCTGCCAGCTTTGACTGAATAAGGGCAATAGCTATTTATTTGGGAACATATACTCTTACATAATCTACGTACATCTCCTGAAGCGTGGCACCAGTTTTTTGGCCATTTTTCCACCAAGAGTTATACAGCCCAAATTTAAAATAGGGTGCATCTCCATCTTTGTAACTATTAGGGCCATTATGTGAATGGAATAACTTACCATTTTTGTACACTTTGAAAAATCCATTTGATCCGAAGCTCCACTTTATGTGGAAGGTCCAGGTTACCCACTTTCCAAAGTCATCTTGCAATTTTGCGTAACCTGAGCCAGTACGACGGGCAGGGTGAAAATCTTTACCTGGATAGATTTTTTCACCGGTAGCACTATAGTGGTATGGCTTTACCGTAGCTCCCTGGCTACCTACTCCAGATCTAGTAGCGTACATATGCCGTAAAAAGAAATGATCTCCTTCGTAGTGCATGGTGTATGAACCTTCTCTCCGGATGTTATAGTCATTTTTCATACTCACGAAGCTGATATAACCATCGCCAATTTCATAATCTTTGCTAAGCTTAGTCCGCATATGGAAAACATATTCTTGCCCCCATCTGGCTCTAAATCCTTGTCGGAAGTGAGAACTTGGCAGATTTCTTGGAACTAGCTCTTGACGATAATTTTTACTACTTCGACTTCCTGGAGTAATTCTGAAGTGATAAGCGCCTACTCCACCTTCTTTAACTATTTTTCCTTTAGAGTGACCAAGGTGGTGAACTTTCAACCCATCTTTCGATTGACTCACGTTTTTACCAAAATTGCTGTTGAATTCATATCCACGTAGCAATTTTAGGTTTGGTAGTCCACTGGGTAGGCCAGAATTATCGCCAACATTTTTATCGTCTTTGTCATCCTCCTTATCGTCGTCATTATCGTCATCACTATCATCTTGAGGCGATGAGCCTCCGCCAGAATTTCCGCCTTCTTTACACACTTTCTTAGAACCTTTGTAGCCACTGTTCCAACGAGCGTAAACTTGGAAGCATCGGTCATCAGGATTCGAGATAGAGAATACCATTTTTGGATTCTTATCTTTAGAATACAGGCGGGGAATGATACTGGTGCCAGTTCGCTTACCATCTACCATAAGTTCAAACCCACCTTCAGGTTGTTTGGGCGATGCAAAATTTACAAATTCAAGTGTTACTTTTGAGCCATTAAATGAAAGCCTACTGATAACGGGTTCGTTAACATTGGATGGCCGTTTAACATCTCCAGAATCGCCACTGCTGCTATTATCGTCTTCCTTTTCATCATCCCCGGAAGGAGGAGTGTTAGATGCACTCTCTGACCCCGGTTTCATAGAATTAGAACGCTTGTAACCGCTATTCCAACGAGCATAAATCTGATAAGTCTTATTAGGAGAGCTGGAACTGAAAGTCATTTTTACACTTTTGTCGGAAGAGTATAAACGGGGAACTACGTTAGTGTACGTTCTTTTCCCTTCAATCATGAGTTCAAAGCCACCTTCGGGGCCTTTGGGGGCACCATAGTTAGTAAACTCAATAGTTACTTTGGAACCACTGGTGGAAACCTTAGTAATTTCAGGAACTCGTGTATCTTGCGTACGTGCTGAATTGAGCTGAATGTCTGCGGCTAAACCATTTTCTGAAAATAGTTCCTCCTCTGCGCATTGAGTAAAGCATAGAGATGCTGCTGTTAGAAAGAATAAATAAAATTTTTTCATGAGTTCGGGTTAGAATTTCGTTGAGGGTTTTTACGAACTCCCTACCTCAAACATATACTGTACGAAAGTAAAATAGCGGTGTATTAAATTTAACAATGATGACAGAATTTCTACTTCATAGTGTGTTTTTTATTAGGCAATATTGTAATATAATGACACATAGTATAATATTATAAGACGCTTTTCCAATAAGGTCGCCTGTAAATATTGATTAAGTATAGTTTAGAACGTAAAATACATTTTGATGAGAATAGTGAAACACCGTTTGGTGATAGTTTTACTATTTGTAGTTTTTTGATTGATTTGAGAATTCTTTTTTCAATATGATAATATCTATATGGATAATGTTGATTTGCTATCCCTATAAAATTACTTTTATTCGCACCGAGGGAATGATTGTTGTTCTAAGAGTATTTAAGAGTACTTATTTAAACCTGTAGTATTTATGCCTTTAGCTTGGTATTACCATCGCTTGCGTACTATGTCTGTCCCAGAAGTTAGTTACCGGGCAAAACAGTTTTGGCAGAAGCGACAAGAGAGACAATCTCAACAAGGCTACTTTCCTGCACAGAAGCAATTATTGCACTTACCCAAAGCGATTTTACCAACAGGGGAGCTCAGTTTTA
>NZ_JBARYM010000635.1:0-2426 GCF_049647865.1 Tunicatimonas sp.
AGCCGTACGCGATAAGCGCGATACGGGCCGGGAAGGGTTTTTTCAGACCAATATTAGTACACTACAGCGGCTTACCGGTAGTCAGAATATCGGCAGTACGTTTTCCTTTAAACTGAAGGATGTGCAGAACGAGCAGTTTAAAGACTACATTGACTTTGGTAGTCTGGATGATAAGAACAAAGCACTGGTCAGTCTGCTGTTCTCCGAAAAAAATCTGGAAACCGAGATGGACATCGGTTTTGTGGGTAATCCCAACATCGGTAGCGTAGTACTAAACCAGTTTAAAGACTCGGGCGAGTTTGTTAATTTTGCTTCCAACTTCTCACAGAACGACCGGATTTTCATTATCAGTTCTATCTTCGGAGGCACCGGGGCGGCTGGCTTCCCCACCATTCTTAAAAATGTGCGTAATGCTCAACCGCCCTTGCCGAACCACGAGTGGATTCGTAATGCTAAAATTGGAGCGGTTACGCTATTACCCTACTTCGGCGTAGCCCCTGACCCAACTAGTAAAATCGATAAAGCTACGTTCATTTCTAAATCCAAAGCTGCCCTATCGTACTACGAAACCAATGTGAGTGGCAACAATTCGGTGAACGCGCTCTACTATCTGGGAGATGATCGTACTAAAGATTACCCAAACGATCCCGGTGAGCATGGCCAACGCAACGACGCTCATTTTCTGGAAGTAGCCGCTGCCCTGTCGATAGTTGACTTTATGAATATGCCCGATGCGGCACTAAATTCGGAAAACGGGAAGGCAGTGAAGCCCATTTACAAAGAGTTTGGTATTAAACGCGACGAAGAAATGGTGAGCTTTACCCAATTGGGCGACGAAACTCAGGCCCAGATAAAAGCTCCGCTCACCCAGTATTGGTATTTCTACCTCTACTTGCGCGATAAGCTAAGCCATACACTCGGAAAGCAACCCTGGACTAACCGAAAGAAACCGCCTATCAATAAAACCTTCACCCACGGAGCGTACTACCAGAACCATCTGAGTTCGTTCAATGAGCAGTTCGGTACTTGGCTCAAAGAGCTTCGTCAAAACAAACGAGCTTTTGCGCCCTTCGCCCTGTCGGAAGAATCCTCGTCGGGACTATTTGATACGGTACGGGGCATTGAGCCCCAGCGCCACTGGAATCCGTTTGCCCGGGACAATTACGTGCTGTACGACGAAGAACTGAACCGCGCTGAACGGAACGTAGGTAGTGTGCCGGTAGAACAGAAATTTATGCGTGTTTTTTATGACGCTACTCGTTCTTTGGTAGACCGTAAATTTGATTTTTGAGATGAGTAAAAAACTTACTATGAGTACTTCCACTAAAAAAGACAAGAAAGCAGATAAGAAGAAGAAAGATGAACATCCACCAGTTTCGGAAAAGGTGCATCCTATGCAGTTGTCTTTGCTGAAGTTCTTTAGCAGCCGAAAATTTGATGAAGAAGAGTTAAAGGATATTAAACGGATGATTTCCAATTACTACGCAAAGAAGGTTGATGATGCAGTTGACCGGATATTCGAGGAAAGGGGTTGGGATGTGGACGAAAAAGTAGAAGAATGGGGTAAAACGCACTATCGGCGAAAAAGTAAAACAGAATGAGGGTAATTGTTCTGGATACAAACTGTCTGATTCAGATATTACCTAAGAAAGCATCTCATCGCTGGTTGTTCGATGAAATTCAAGACAATACTATTGAACTAGCAGTGACTACTGAGATTTTATTGGAGTACGAAGAAGTTATAGATATGATCTTCAGTTCTGGCGTAGGTAACGATCTGGTAGAGTTGCTTTTAAGTCTTGACTCCACGCGCTTAGTTAAGCCATCATATCGATGGACGATGGTTACCGGGGATACTGACGATGATAAATATGTTGACTGTGCCGTAGCAGCTAATGCCGATTTTTTAATTAGTAATGATAAACACTTCGCAGTATTGGATACTATTGAATTTCCGAAGATAAAATGCCTGAAACTGAATCAGGTTAAAAAATCACTTTTCAACTAAAGTAAGCATGCCCAAAGTACTAACCTACCATAATCTTACTAATGGCGAGCACTGGTTTAAAGCTGATGCGTACGGCCGTCGGCAAATTGATGCCATTAGCGATCCCGAAGGGGGCAATACTGAGCAGCCGCCTACGTCCATCCCCAGTCCCTTCGCTCAGATTGACCTGGTGCGAACGGCCTTCAAAAATATTGTTAAAGACAAACAACTGCGGGGAACTACCCTGGATCGTAAGCTCGTATCCGATTCTTTCGACGTGGGGGAGTTGTTATTCAATGCCGATTACATTAAAGGGCAATTACAGCTTGTAGCCTGGGACCCGGATACCGATTTGCAACGACTGCGGCAGTCAGATAATGAGCAGCACCGCCGCTTGGGCGAAGTGCTGGATTTGTACCTGAAACAGGATGCAGAGACC
>NZ_JBARYM010000636.1:0-13988 GCF_049647865.1 Tunicatimonas sp.
ATTATCGCTAGAGTTAATGAGTATTATTTCCCTCAATTTTTTCATGATAATTGAGGGGATACAATGCGGTCTCAATAAAAATGTTGTAATTATTTAAATGAAGTGAAAATGATTTCAAAAGTTGAAAAAAAGGGAGATACAGGTTTTGAACTTACTTCTATTATTCAGACTTTAACTAGAGAAGTTGACGGCGCACTTAGTTTTGCTTTAAATGCTCAACTTGAAGTTTTACAAGTACTAAAAGACCCTTCCCAACTTACTACTTGTGTAGACACTGTATTACAGCATCTTTTACACGGAATGGAGCTCGCGAGTTCTGATCATGAAATCAAGTTACTTCGCAAAGACTCGGGCTTGCTTATACAATCTCTGCTATTCGTTACCCAGGCAGAGCTAATCAAAGAGTCTCAGCAGAATAAAAAAGAACTTATTGGTCTACTGACCCAGGCTACCAACTGTTCTCTAAATTTCATTGAGTTAATGATTCCTGTTATAGCAATGAAGGGGGTGCCTGCAAAGGTTCAACATCTTTCAGCAACTGTTAGTACACTAAAGCAAAATAAAAATAGTGAGAAAAATAGTTTTATTGAGGCGATCTATAAATCAATATTCAACTTTTTCCAAAGAAAAAAGGATAGCAAGGCTTACTACAAAAGCATAGACTTAGTCTACGATAAGTTATTTAGATATAAAGATCTAGTTGGCACTTCAATAATACTGGCCGAATCTGTTAGAAATAACTCTGATAGTTTAATTGAGCATAACCTTCAGGAAGACAAAGATATTATTGAGAAGATGATAGAAAGTTATCATAGTATTAGTAGCTATAAATACTTAATCATTTCTGGAATTGCCTTTGTGATTTGTATTGGCGTTTATTTTCTATGGTCATTCGTTGGACTCTTCTCAAACATTGAAGAGTTCAATAATTATTACTTCTTATTGCCTTTTGCTGTTTATGGTGTAGGATTTTCTATAAAATTTTTCAAAAAAAGATCTATATATAAACTAATTGAAGAGGCTGAAGGTCAATTGAAGGAAAAAGAAAGTTTATTAAAGGAAAAATATGAGACGATCGCGGAAGTGCTAACGCCGAAATTGTCTACTTAAGTAATTCTTATGAACGAGTTATTAAATAATGTAGGCTTTCATCCATTAAATTATTGACGATGGTAAATTGTTTTCCTTTGACCTATAATTTTTACAGGATGGTTACGCTTTAATATTTATTTTCAACCCACCTTAGAGAATTAACAAATTTCAGCATTGGAAATACCTCACATACTATCCCTGGTTTCAGAAGTTATTAAGCAGTACGAGCAGGAGGCAAAAAAAACTGGAGAGAACTTCAATATTTTCCGTTTACTGCGGGTGGAAACGAAGGAAGTCCAGTTACACTCAACCCTGATTGCTGAATTACTTAACCCGCAGGGTTCGCACGGCAGAGGAGACTTATTTCTTCGGATGTTCTTTTCCGTGCTCTCTGATTCGGCTATTCCCACTGAAACGTTTAAGACTCAGTTGGCCGCAGTAGAAGTAGAAAAATTTGTCGGCCCCATAACCGAAGATGCCTTTTCCGGGGGGCGGATTGATATCGTTATCACCGATGAATGCGGTAAGCGGATTCTTATTGAGAATAAGATTGATGCAGTAGATCAACAGAACCAATTAGTCAGGTACAAGAATTACGATTCTGACGCAATACTACTGTACCTAACTTTGGAAGGTAACGATGCGAGCATAAATAGTAAGGGTAATCTCACTGCTAAAAAAGATTACTTTCTTATTTCTTACCGTGAAACTATACGTAAATGGCTAACCGCCTGTGCGGGAGAAGAGAACCCGCCTATTGTGCAAGAAACCATTAGGCAGTACCGTATTCTTATTGAGCAATTAACCCAACAATCCAGCTACGATCAGATGAACAGCGAGATTAAAAACACTTTATGCCAGAATGAAAACAGTTTCATCAGTGCTCAACGCATCTGTGAAGCGTACGCAATGCTACTTGAAGAGATTAAACGCGAGTTCTGGGAAGAAGTGAAAACCCAATGCCCTAAGGATATAGTACTAGTAGATAACCAGCACCGAATTATTTGCGATGTTGGTGAAGATCCACCCTTCTATTTTGGATTTAAAATTGACAAAAATGCTTTATTGCTTTCTGATGATGAGTTTAGCAAACTCTCATTAATCTTCAAGGGGATCAATGCTGATTTCAAGTCGTCTGATAGTTACCCTGACTTCTACTGGCTAGGCTGGATTGGCTCTCGGTACATAAGCAGCTTCCAAGAATTGAATCCAACAACAATTTACGAACTTCATAATGCTGCAAGTCGCAAGGATTTCGTTGCGAAGCTCATGGATGAGTTCCGAGAACACATAAAGGCTTTTGAAAGCAAATTGCACTCAAGTCGGCGTAAAGTCAGACGAATTTAAAGCGGGTGACCTGTCTCGCTCTCCTCACGCAAATTGAGAGCTAGAATATGTATTGAGGAGAAGCAAACGAAACATAAGTATTTTAGATTGGTTGTTGTAGGTGGAAAACTTAACTTACTTTTTTATCTTTTCAAAAGATTATACCAATAGTACTACCAAACATACCTAATTTTTTTGAACATGGCTCAATCTGACCAAGCCCTGGAAGACTACCTGAAAAAGCTGATGGAAATTCAGTACGGTAGCCAAGAGGAACATCAATTTACTCAAAAAGAACTTAAGGATATTGCGCTGGACGCTGGCCTTACCGAGTCGGCCTGGCAACAATCACAAGAGCGAGCGCAGCAGCATTTGCAACGAGGAACGGCCTATTTAAACGCTCAAAACTATGAGGATGCGGCCAACGAGTTAGAAAACGCTGCCTCCCTAATGCCCCATAGTGCCGAAGCTAATCACCTCGCCGCGAAAGCCTTTCTGTTTCGGGGAAACCGCTATAATCGCAGTAATGACTACGATCGAGCTGAGTACTACATCAACCGAACATTAAGTATCAAGCCCGCCCACCCCGGGGTGATGCAACTCAAAACCGAACTAAATAATAAACGACGGGTGCTTAGCAATAACAATGAACAGAAAAGTCGTAGTAACAAATTTACCAAGTGGGGAATTATTGGTGGCGTAGCTATTTTGCTCATTGCCGGATACTTCAATATCTACAATAGCATGGTAGGGCTGGAAGAAGGCGTGAACAGTTCTTGGGCGCAAGTAGAAAATCAGTACCAACGCCGGGCTGACCTCATTCCGAATTTGGTAGAAACGGTAGAGGGAGCGGCTGATTACGAGCGGGAAACCCTGCGCGAAGTAGTAGAAGCCCGGGCGGCCGCCACTTCCATTCAAATTGATGTAGACGATCTGGATGATGCCGGAAAACTGGCCGAGTACGCTCAAGCGCAGGAGAACCTGGGCGGTTCATTAAGTCGGCTGATTGCCGTGGCGGAGCAGTACCCTACGTTAACTGCTACTGAAAACTTTCGTGATTTGCAAAACCAGCTAGAGGGAACAGAAAACCGTATCTCGACCGAACGCCGTCGTTTTAACGAGTCAGTGCAAAACTACAATGCCAAAGCGCGCCGCTTTCCGAACAACCTACTGGGGTTTGATACTAAAGAATACTTCTCTACCGACCCCGCAAATGCCGAACCACCTAGTGTAAATTTTAATGAGTGATGGTTAATGCGTTATAACCATTGATCATTCGTCAATAATCACTACCAATTATGCAACCTGCCCAATTGACCAAAAAGGATTTACGTGAGATAGAGAAAGCCGTACAGCAAGCTGAAACCCGCACTGGGGGAGAAATTGTTCCGGTGCTAGCCAAACAATCGTCTTTCTACGAGATTGCGCTGTGGCGAGCCGGAGCTGTATTTGCTGCACTTGCTGCGTTGGTATTAACCATACTTTTTCTTACCACTGATCTGCTTCTTTTTATGCCGCCTTATTTGTGGCTACTTATTACATTAACTGCGGGATTAATGGGCATGACCCTGGTAGTTTCTTCCTGGCCATTCAAACGACTATTCCTAAGCAAACAGCTACTGGAAGCGCGGGTGCTTGATCAGGCTAAGAATATGTTCTTTGACCACGATGTACACTTAACTGAACCCCGAACGGGCATTCTGGTCTACGTGAGTTTCTTTGAGCATCAGGCGGTAATCTTAGCTGATGTAGGCATTGCGGAGTTGGTAGATGAAAATAGCTGGAGCGATGTTGTAAAACAGCTTACTGTAGGACTAAAGCAAGGGCGCACCACCGAAAGTATCTGCCAAGCTATTGCAGCCTGCGGAGAAATACTGGAAGCCAGCGGAGTGCATAAACCTATTGACGATGACAACAAACTAACCGACGAAGTACGAATTAACAAGTAATCTCCCATTGGGAATTCTATTGATCAGACCGTATAATGATTGTATCCAGCCATCTTAACAATATTTTTTTTAGTACTTCTTTTCAGAAGGCGAGTCTTGTCTACTGGAATGCCCGAATAACAATGCTATCTGTCTACCTAATTGTTAGTCTATTGCTAGGGCTTTCCAGTACGGCACTGGCTCAAGAAGTTCCTCCATTATCAGCTCGAGTGAACGACTACGCCAACGTATTATCCTATACCACTGAAGAAGAATTAGAAGCCCGGTTGCGCGACCATGAAGAGCGCACTTCTAACCAGATTGCTATTCTCACAATTAACAGCCTGGAGGGCGGGTCATTGGAAGAGTTTTCAATACGAACCGTAGAACAGTGGAAGCTAGGCCAAGAAGAGCGAGAGAACGGCGTACTGTTTCTGGTGGTACCCGGCGACCGCCAACTACGGATTGAAGTGGGCTACGGACTGGAACCCTACCTGACGGATGCCACCTCGGGACGAATTATCCGAGAAGTAGTTGTGCCTTATTTTCGGGCTAATGATTATGAACAGGGTATTGTGGCAGGTACAAATGCCATACTAGCGCAGATTGAAGGTATTGAAGACTTCAGTGAGCCAGTGACCGCTCGGGAGGATGGCCCCGGCTTTAGCTTTACTAGTATTGTGCTAGCCATTTTTGCTTTCTTCTCCGGATTGTTTGTGCTCCGTAAGCGTCGCCGTAATGCTCCCCGGAAGAGTAAAAAGACTGGGCTGGAGATGCGTAAGCTCAGCGAGAAGGAAGAGGACGTTCATCTGGATCGAGGTCAGCAAATTGAAGAGCAGATTGGCTCGGTAGATTACGACGTGTGGTCTTCTGACCAACCGGATGATGTATCCATTGTTGCCTACAAAAATACCTTTAACCATCGCTACAGCAAGTGCCCTAACTGTAGTTATATCACATTTTATTTAGCTAAAAGTCAGATGCTGCGCTCGGCAACCTACTCCCACTCGGGGCAGGGAGCTCGAAAGTACGCTTGTAAGAATTGCGACCATACTGAATCACGTCGCTATAGTGTTCCTCGGCTGCGCCGCAATCGTACGGTCATTATTCCCGGTGGAGGTACCTTCAGCGGTGGGGGCTGGGGAGGAGGAGGAGGCTTCTCCGGAGGGGGAGGTTTTTCTGGCGGCGGCGGCTCCTTTGGTGGAGGGGGAGCTTCGGGCAGTTGGTAGCTAATGAAGAAGAGTGCTACTTACGCAGAAGTCCTTCTTTAATTTTATAATTCAGTATAATATAAAGTGTCTACTCCGAGAAGAACATTTTCTTATGCTTTTCGGCGTACTCAATCATCTGTTGGGCAACATCGGGGTAGATTGCTAACGCATTACTCTTCTCGTAAGGATCGTGCACCAAATCGAACAGAGCAGTATCAATTTTTGCCTGCACATATTTTCCAGGCATGCCGTCTTTGCCTCCCTTCGCTACGGTGCGGTACTCATGGGGTAAATGTAGTTTCCACTTGCCATCACCAGAAATTATTCCCTGAAACTCCTTACCATTGGTGAAGGGGTAATAATCATGGGGATTCTCCGCATCCTCCTGATGAGTAATCAAGTCCCATACATTCTTACCATCAACAGTATTTTCTGGCAGTTTTGTACCAGTTAAATGGCAGATAGTGGGCAGCACATCAATAGAACTAAAGGCGTGGTGAGAGATTGTGTTTGAGTCAATGTTACCCGGGTACTTGATAATGCAGGGGTTGCGTAGTCCCCCATCGAAAGTAGTGCCTTTACCCTCGCGGAAGCGAGTGATACCGGCGTGGTCGCCGTAGCTCAGCCAGGGACCATTATCTGAAGCGATGAATATAAACAGGGTATTATCTTCCAGTCCTTGATCCTTGACCGCCTGATGAATCTGACCGACCGACCAGTCAATCTCCATCATCACATCGCCGTATAGTCCGGTGCCGGATTTTCCCGCAAATTTATCGCTACAAAAGATGGGGGCGTGGGGCATAGAGTGAGGCACGTACACGAAGAAGGGTTCATCCTTATTATTCTTAATAAAATTAACCGCTTGCTCGGTGTACCAAGTGGTCAGCATCTTCTGGTCTTCAATCTGTACCGTATCAATAGTTACCTCGCCGTTTTCCCAGTACTGTAGCGGCCACTGCCCCCAGTAGTCCGGGTTTTCCGGATGATGCAGCCACATATCGTTGGAGTACATCAGGCCGCAGGTTTCGTTGAAGCCTCGGTTGTGCGGGCGAGTTTCTTCTTGATCGCCAATGTGCCATTTACCGAATGCCGCTGTCTTATAACCATTCTGCTGTAGTACTTCTCCCATCGTGGCAAACTTGGTATCTAATCCTCGGGCATTCGGTCCGTGCGCTCCAAACACCTGGGTCCGCCCCGGATAGCAGCCAGTTAATAGCGCTGCCCGAGAGGCCGAGCATACTGCCTGGGGCACGTAGAAGTTATAGAAGCTTCGTCCTTCTTGGGCTAGGGTTTGCACATGGGGAGTGGGATAGCGAGGGGTTCCAAACGGAGCAAAATCATCGAAGGCCCCGTCATCCAGAAAGATGAGCACTACGTTGGGTTTCGGTGCCTCCTGACTTTTGTTTTTGTTTATATCTAACGAAGTAAGCAACAGCGCCGCTAATAAGCAGGGTACGCCGATAAATAATTGTCTCAATTTAAATGCAGACATTAGGTGGTTGATCAATTAGGTAGGAATCGTTCTTCTCGCTGGCCAAAATAGGTATTTGAGTCTTTGGAAAAAAGTAAGGTCACCGATTCTATCTACCTATTTACTTTTGGTAAGAGTTGGGACTTTAAGTCTAGTAGCCTCTCGAGAGAATGGTTGAAAGGTCAATATCTACTTCCAAAACTCATGGTTTGTACTTATTTTGGTTGTAATATACCCAATAACCTACCAATGAAGAGACTAACCGTATTATTCAGCACTTTTTTGCTTTGTACCACACTCTACGCTCAGCCCGGCAAGTACGTTGAAACGAACGGAGCAAAAATCTACTACGAAACCTACGGCGAAGGCGAGCCATTGCTGCTGCTCCACGGTTTCTCGCTTAGCCACAAGGCCTGGGGCGCATGGATTGAAGATTTAGCTAAACAGCACTTTCTGATTATTCCTGATCTGCGGGGGCATGGCAACTCAACCAATCCATCGGGGGTTTATACAGCGGCGGTGGCGGCTGACGATATGTACGGCCTCATAAATCATTTAAAGATAGATCGCTTTCAGGCGATGGGACAAAGTGCAGGCGCAATAATCTTGACACATATGGCTATTATGGATACTACTCGTATCTCGGACATGATTCTGGTGTCGGGAACCTCCTACTTACCCGAAAGTACTCGAGCCGCTTTCAAGAACATTACTTATGATGCCTGGCGGGAACATATGGAACCCCACCATCCGGGCGGCGAAGCCCAAATAAGAAACTTAATCGGTCAGCTTCACGCGCTTGCTGACTCCAATGAAGTAAATTTTACATCCGCTCAGTTATCTACCATTACCTGTCCCACCTTAATTATTCACGGCGACCGAGACCGGTTTTATTCATTAGATATTCCAGTTAAATCTTATCAGGCTATTCCCAAATCGTATCTGTGGGTGGTGCCTAATGCGGGACACACTCCGGCGGGTGTCTATGACAGGGGTTCCGTTTGGTCAGATGTTTTTCTAAAAGTGATAGGCGACTTTTTTACCGGGGAATGGAAATAAATTCACATAAGCTTTGCAAAGGCAGGCTATAGTCCTAGTGAATCCTTTTTACTAAAAATTTTCCTCCGCTTTCCAACCATATTAATTGTGTTAGGGTCTTCATAGCACCAACTACTTTCAACTCCATCGCTATGATCAGATTTATGCTATTCGGTAGCTTACTGCTGCTAACCAGTTGCCCTGGCTTCATTGATATTGGTGAACCCCTTGCCCCAGCTTACACCACGTATTCGCCCATTATGATGGAGCGGAGCCAAATGGAAGCCGCCATTGGTCAGCTACCGGCTCGCGACATTCAGGATGCTGGGAAGATTTACGCTTATGGACGGTACCTATTTGTTAGCGAGAAATTTGAGGGTATCCACGTCATTGATAACGAAATACCCGAAAGCCCTATTAATATGGGCTTCATCCGTATTCCGGGTTGTGTGGATATGGCCGTAAAGGGTACTACATTGTTTGCCGATAATGCCACTGACCTGATTGGTATCGATATTTCTAATCCTACCGACGTGCAAGAAATATCTAGAGTACGCAACGCTTTTCCCGTCCTCCTTCCGCCTGACTTAGGTGAGGTACCCGAAACCTACCGGAGCCGTTCCGAAGACCTAGTCATCATAGAATGGAGAAAATAGTAGAGCGGAAATGAGAAATGTGAGATGTGAAAAGGTAAGAAGCGAGAAGCTGGGGGCTTGGCGCAGAGTATGAATCCTAGGACATTTAGCAATTTAACAATCGAACCGCGTGGCGGCCACCATTAAACATTCAATTATGAACCGGATTATTTACTTTCTCTTCTTAGGATTATCCTGCTTGTTTTTTTCCTGCGAAGACTCTAGCGATGTAGCTGCCGATTTTGGCGACGGTACTGGGCAGGGTGGCTCACTAGCACGCTTTGCCATTCGGGGCGATCATCTGTATACCGTTGATCGGAATGATTTGCACGTGTATGATGTAAGCGATGTCAATCAACCCCGAAAAGTAAATCAGGTTTCGGTAGGGGCACAGATCGAAACTATTTTTCCCCGCTTAGACAATCTTTTTATTGGTTCGCAGGGTGGTATGTTTATCTACAGCATCACTCAGCCTACGCAACCGCAGTTTCTCTCTAACTATATTCACGTAGTAAGCTGCGACCCAGTAGTAGCTGATGAGCGCTACGCCTACGTGACCCTACGGTCTATCCAAAATGTATGCGGCCGATTTACCGATCAGTTGGATATTGTAGATATTAGCGATTTGCGTAGTCCATTCTTGCAGCGGACATATCCGATGACCCATCCTAAAGGCTTAGGAGTAGACGGTAACGAACTGTTCGTTTGTGACGATGGACTAAAGGTGTTTGACATCAGCAACGTGGATAGTCTAGTGCAGAAGTACCACTTTCGTATTGAGGCTAATGACGTAATTCCCTATCGTGACTATCTAATGGTGATTGGCAGCGATGGGCTGTATCAGTACCGCTATTCCGAAGATACGATTGTGTTAGCCAGTCAACTACCGTTTATACCTGTTCTATGATGAAGGCACTACTGGCGGGGGTGCTACTCGTTTTAATAAATACGTACGGCACCGCGCAGGAACATGACGAGCGTGATAGTTTGCGCTACTACCACAACTCCATTTCCGTAGTACCGCAGTACCTCTTTCGTCAGGCTATTCGAATTGACTGGGAGAAGCCAATTGTAAGAGGGAAACAACTACACCGACTTACTATTTCGCCCTACTGGTACGCAGGTAACTCCAACCGCTACAGTTTCAGTGGCATTCCTTCCAGTGTTACACGACCAGACGACTACGGTGAAACGCGAGTAGACGGATTCGGCTTGGAAGTACTAGACAAGTATACCCTGCGCTTTTTAGAACAAAAACCGTCTAAGTTCTATCTAGCTTTTGGGTTGGGCTATCACCGGGTTACGCTCGATTATGTCAACTACGAACCTACTCCGTTTGCTGAGAATGGTTCTACCTTGTTTCGCTACGGTTTTGTGGATCAGCAAGAGACGATTAATAGCCTGGAAGTGATTGGTCTGATCGGCATGAAGATATTCTCTCGTCATAATATTCTTTTCCTCGACGTATTTGCCGGTCCTATTATCAAGCGAAGCTGGATTAATACCGAATCAGTGGCTCCTTTGGCTCATCAAGAAGTGCGCGACCACGGATTTGATGGAGTTACTTACCGAGTTGGAGTTGGGATAGGAGCTGTAATTTTTTAATCATTCTTATTCGAATAATGTGTCCGGCTGCGTACAGCTTTGTCCGGTCGTGCACACTTAATATTTCCAAATTCTATCGCAGAAGCTATTCTGAGCCTTGGCAAGAGATTTGTTCTACGTAATATGAAGTAATAAAGGGGCGAGGGGCTTGGAGCTGGGCGCAGAGCGTTTGAAATACATACTCTTGCTCCCCACCCCGAGCACTTAGCCAACAATTGAAATATGCGAAAGACTTATATCGGCGAATTGGAAGAAGTAGTATTGCTTACGGTAGCCCTGCTCTACGACCAAGCCTACGGGGTGGCGATCACCCACGAGATCAAAGCCCAAACCGGACGCAATATCAGCATTAGTGCAATCCACTCCACCCTGCATCGTCTCTCCGACAAAGGCTTTGTCAATTCCCGCATGGGAGGAGCTACCGCCGAGCGAGGCGGACGACGAAAACGCTTCTTCACAGTGACCCCCGCCGGCAGCCGTATTCTCCACGATATTCAACAGACGCGCGAACAGTTGTGGCAGCAGATACCCGCGCAAGCTCTTCAATGGAAAACGATATGAAACCGCCTACTCCAAGCCCACCTCGCTGGATTGATAAACTGTTGGAAGGCTTCTGTGCCCCACACTTGCTAGAGGAAGTACAGGGTGATTTACAGGAGCTGTACAGAGAATGGGTGAAGAGATACGGAGAACGGCGGGCAAATTGGCTGTATCTATTTCATACAGTAAAATTCTTCCGATCATTTACTATTAAAAGAAAGTACTATACACCACCTAACTATTCTTTAGCGATGCTTCGTAACTATTTTTTAACCGCCTGGCGACAAATACAGAGGAGTAAACTACATACTGCCATTAATGTATTTGGTTTAGCAATAGGAACAGCCGCTTGCCTGGTTATTTCCCTAACGGTGCAGCACGAATTCAGCTACGACCGCCACCATGCTGATAGTGACCGGATTTACCGCATTACTTCTCAAATGAAATTTGCCGATGATTGGACCTATACAGGAGGTATATCAGCCCCAGTTCCTCACGCTATTCGAGAAGATTTTACTGGAATAGAAACTGTAGCAGCTTTCCATAATGTGCATCCTAAGGAAATCAAGCTCACAGACGGCTCTAATTTAGGTGAGCAGGAGAACATAGTAATTGCCGAACCAGATTACTTTGAGATATTTTCCGGCATTGAATGGAAAGTAGGTAGCCCTGAACAATCGCTTTCCCAACCGTACCAAGTAGTGCTCACCGAAAGCCAAGCCAGGAAATACTTTGGTGATCAAGAAGCTATTGGGCAAACTGTTATGTACTACGATTCCATAAATTTTGTAGTATCCGGCGTTTTAGCTGACAACGATGATAACACCGACTTTCCTTTCACCGACTATCTTTCCTTTGCAACCCTATGGGCAAATGAGCAATTAGCAGGAAGCTATGATTTAGAAAGTTGGATGACTATTACTGACAGATCTTTAGCGTTTGTCAAATTATCGGAAGAAACTCACCCGGAAGATATTGAACGGCAATTCCCGAATCTGTTGGAGAAATACTTGAGTGAAGGGGAGCGAGCTTTTCAGCGAAAATTCAATTTGCAACCTTTTTCAGATGTTCACTTCAGTACTGAATATGCAATGAATAATCAAAGAGTGGCTCATAAGCCAACACTCTACGGATTAGTGGTGGTGGCTTTATTTTTACTATTAATTGCTTCAGCCAATTTTATCAATCTGGAAACAGCTCGAGCGGTACTGCGCTCCCGGGAGGTAGGAGTACGAAAAGTACTGGGCAGTAGTCGCCAGCAGCTTGTTCAACAGTTTTTAGGTGAAACTTTTATAATTACGTTAATCGCTGGCGGATTGGCTATTCTGGTAGCAAAATTTGGGATGGACTACTTTGCCGAAAGCTTGCCACCGGATTTGTCGTTAAACGTACTCATAGAAGGCAAAGGTTGGTTGGTATTGCTGGCGATCATCAGTGTAGTAAGTTTATTGGCAGGAACCTATCCCGCCTGGGTACTGTCGGCCTATTCTCCGGTGTTTGCGTTGAAGAACCAAGTCGTTCAAACCGCAGGAACTACCCGGAAAGCCTATTTCCGAAAAACGTTAATCATATTTCAATTTGCTATTGCCCAAGCATTCATTCTAGGAACGCTGATCGTTGGAAGTCAACTGCACTATCTGCTTAACAAAGATATGGGGTTTAACGAAGATGCGGTGGTGTATTTTTCATCTTCGCACTGGTGGCGCGACACTACGCAGAACCGCTTTTTACTGGCGGAAGAACTTCAGAAAATCAGTAGTGTATCGGCCATAAGCTTAAGCAATACGCGCCCGGCTAACGAAGGAGGAAGTTCTCAGGTGGTCAGCTATCTAACCGATACGTCGAAGGTTGAAGTTAATTTAAGTAAAAAGTTTGCCGATACTAGCTTTATAGAGACTTACGAAATGGAACTATTGGCGGGGCGTAATTACTACCTCAGCGATACGATTGGCGAATTAGTAATAAACGAAACGGCAGCTAAAGCTTTTGGGTTTAGTGAACCCTCTGAAGCGGTTGGTGAGCTTATTCAATATCATAGTAATAAGATGATTCCAATAGTAGGGGTGGTAGCTGATTTTCATGACGGTCCGCTGCACAAAAAAATAAGTCCTCTCGCTTTAATTTCCGAGAAGAGGAACTTCACCAGTTTTAATATTCGCCTAGCTAACAACCAACAAGCCTCAGCGATACAGCAGTCTTTAGCCCAAATAGAACAAGCTTACAAAAAGTTTTATCCTAATCAACCGTTTAATTATAAGTTTTATGATGACACCATTGCCAGCTTTTACGAAACCGAGCGGCGCACGGCCAAACTAATCAACGTGGCTACCGGACTAGCCATTTTCATTAGCTGTTTGGGCTTGTTAGGATTAGTTTCCTTTACTACCCATCAGCGAGTGAAAGAAATTGGTATTCGGAAAGTATTAGGAGCTACCGTAACCCAGATAATCGCGTTGTTTTCCCGGGAGTTCGTAGGCCTAATTGTTATTAGCTTCGCTATTGCTGCGCCTATGGCTTGGTATTTTGCTCAAGGTTGGCTCGCTGATTTTGCTTATCGGGTAGATGTTGGTCTGTTTGTATTTGTAGCTACGCTATTATTCGCATCGTTGCTAGCTCTACTTACAGTGGGGGTTCGGTCTTGGCAGGCGGCTCTCGCAAATCCCGTAGATTCACTACGAAATGAGTAAACAACTGCTGTCGGAACGCCAACCGCCCCGCTGGATTGACTATCTGCCGGAGGGCTTCTGCGCCTTGCATTTGCAGGAATAGATACAAGGCAATTTACAAGAATTATACGGAGGGTGGGTAAAAAGACATAGAGCAAAGAAAGCACGATGGTTTTATGAGCATACAATGAAATTTCTTGAAGCTTTTTTTAAATTTTTGATTTTCCATTAATGAAAGGTAGGCAAAAATCCAGAAGAATTTGAAACCGCTCTGGCGGCCCGGTCGCTATGCTCAAACAACAAATTTCCCCCTTTCTAAGCCAAAAAGAGGTGTTTTGATTCGTACTTCCCATTAGTTAGATAGAATCACACTTAAAAGACATTCTAGTTAAAAATAATATTTGTTGCGTAAATTCTAGTAAATATCTTGCGCCGAGCGATTTGGGTAATGTCCGAGATAATCAGTCTGGGGC
>NZ_JBARYM010000637.1:0-1516 GCF_049647865.1 Tunicatimonas sp.
AAGTGAAGCCCCATAAAGTCCAAAACTCATTAGCTGACTACGATGTCATTATTGTTCCGGGCGGATTTGGCACTCGTGCGTTACGATACGACCAGGATTTTCTCAATTGGATTAAAACTTCTGATAAAGTTCCACTCAAAGCATCTATTTGTACTGGCAGTCTACTTCTAGGTGCGGCGGGCTTTCTAAAGGGAAAAACGGCTACCACCAATTTCAATGAATACAAAACGCTAAAGCCCTACTGCCAGCGAGTAGCCATCGACCGAATTGTTGAAGACAATGGAATTATCACAGCAGGTGCAGTCTCGGCTTCAATAGATTTGGGGCTTTACTTATGTGAAAAATGGGCGGGCAAAGAAGCCGTAACCGAAATTAGAACCCGTATGAACTATCAAGGTTAAATGTAGTACCTTAGGGGTAGAATCGTTATATAATTTGAATAGCACATAAGTATGGATACGCTTTTAGTAAAACCAAGTAACAAAGCTGAATTGACACTACTTCGTCAGTTGCTTAAAAAAATGAATATTGCTGCTGAAATTCTTTCGGAAGAAGATTTAGAAGATCAATTGTTGTTGAAGGCTATGGACGAGAAAAGATCAGGTAGCTTTGTAAGCGAAGAAGAAGTGATGAAGGAGCTATCGTGAAAGTACGGTACGAAGAGAGTTTTTTAAAGGATCTTCGCAAGCTAAAAGATGAACGGGTTAAACAGAAGGTGCGAAGTATCATTACAAACATTAAGAGTGCCTCGGATTTAGAAAGCTTGTCCGGCGTCAAAAAACTCAAATCGGATAGAAATGCTTATCGCATTCGTATTGGTGACTACCGGCTAGGTTTTTACCTCGAAAATGATACAGTTGATTTTGCTAGGTTCACGAACCGGAAAAATATTTACAAGAAGTTTCCAAAGTAACTGTCAATATTAATTATTACCTACACTAAGAAGTATACGATATGAAAACTAACCGTCGATCGGCAATCAAACATATGGCAGGTAGTGCCGCCTTATTTTCTACCTCATCAATTACTCAATCAATGTCGCATTCTTCCGATACTTCCTTGAAAGGCAACATCAATCACTCGGTTTGTAAATGGTGCTACGGTAGCATACCATTGGAAGAATTTTGTGTTTCGGCTAAGAAAATGGGCATTAAATCCGTTGAGTTGCTAGGTCCCAAAGAATGGCCTACACTAAAAAAGCACGGATTAACCTGTGCGCTGGCTGCTTATTGGGAAAATGGTTTTGGTATTGAAAAATGCTGGAACCGCACCGAACACCACGCTGACCTGATAGCACTTTACGAAAAGAGTATTCCAATGGTCGCCGAAGCGGGCCTCAAACAAGTAATAACCTTCTCGGGTAACCGCGACGGTATGGATGACGAAACCGGCATGAAGAATTGCGCTGAAGGCATCAAGAAGATTATGTCGTTAGCGGAAAAAAACAATGTGTTGGTGGTGATGGAGCTACTGAACAGCAAAGTCAATCATCCCGATTATATGTGCGATCATACCG
>NZ_JBARYM010000638.1:0-11504 GCF_049647865.1 Tunicatimonas sp.
TGGGAACCCGATCCGCAACGGGAAAACCCGACTAACCGTGATGAATTATTCTTGCTTTACCAACAGGCATTAGCCGATGAACCCGCAGTAACTATTCAAGGAAACTATCAGCAGAGGTTAACTCAGGCTATAAATACGATAGATCAGTTGCTTCCGTAACTTTTACCTAATACTTTTGTTATTCAATTAGCGAGCAGCCATCGGCTGCTGGTTACAGATAAGGGGGTGCCTTAATATAACGGGCTGAGATTATACCCTTACTACCTGATCTGGGTAATGCCAGCGCAGGGAAAGTAGAAAGCGAAAACCGCTTTCACAAGTCATTTTATTAAAACGTACTATGAAAATCCTAGCTATTTTTTTGCTAGTAGGCTACTTGTTTCCAGTATCTGTTTGGGCACAAACCTCGGTATATGGCACAGTAACTGATGCTTCCTCCGGCGAACCTTTAGTGGGGGCTAACATTCAAGCAGTATCTACTCAATCAGGTACCGTCGCTGATTTAAACGGAAACTATTCTTTAAAACTAAGCCAAGATACCGCTACCTTACAAATTAGCTTTGTGGGCTATCGAACGCAGCAAATTAAAATCAGCGGAAGTAGCAATTCAATTGAAAGACTTATTACGTTATCACCTTCCGCTTCACTAGAAGAAGTGGTCATACAAGCCATTCGGGCGGATCGGCAGGCCCCGGTGACCCAAACCACGGTGGAGCGCGAAACCATTGAACAACAATACGTGGGGCAAGATGCCTTATTTGTACTGGAAGAAACTACCCCGTCAATATTGACCTACTCCGAATCGGGAACGCGATTGACTAACTACGGACAAATGCGGCTACGGGGTATTGACCAAACCCGGATTAATATGACCCTAAACGGAGTGCCGCTTAACGACATGATCGATCAAGGAGTGTTCTTCTCTAATTTTACTGACTTTGGGAACAGCATCTCTTCAGTACAAGTACAGCGGGGAGTGGGAACCACCACCAATGGAACGGCTTCCTACGCAGGTTCTATCAACTTTGAGTCAGTGAATTTGGATGATAGCGTAGCAAGTGCTGAGATTCAACTGACGGGTGGTTCTTTCAACACTTTACGCGCGAGTGGTGAGGTGAAAACCGGAAAATTAGCTAATAATTTAGCTTTCTATACCCGCTTTTCCCGCACTACGTCCGATGGTTATCGTAATCATACCGGTTCCCGTTCCTACTCTTTTTTCTTCTCGGGTGGATACTTTGGTAAGAAAGACCTAATTAAGCTAACGGCTTTTACCGGACGAAGCAAAAACGAATTAGCCTACCTCCCCGTGGCCCTACCTGATATTCAGCGCGATCCAAAAACAAACTATGTATCGGAGAACGATACGGACGATTTTGGTCAGCATCTGGTTCAGTTGCAGTATACTCGTATCTTAAATTCGCGTACCTCTTGGGTTTCTTCTACTTACTACGGGGCAGCTGGGGGCGACTTTCCAGCGGGTTTTTCCGATGAAAACGAAAATTTTACTCAAATTAACTATCCGTTATTCAACGACCACTATGGGTTCATGACCTATTTGAATCATACATCGTACAGTGGCCGGTTCAATGTAAACGGTGGACTGCATGTTTACACTTTCCAACGAGAGAATATTGAAGCGGTGATTGTGCCGGCTACTGCCGAACCATACTACCAAGATCAATCTCAGAAAAATGAATTTAGCCTGTTTGGAAAAGTAGATTACGAGTGGAACAAGTTGATGCTTTTTGCTGATCTGCAACTTCGTACCGTTAGCTTGAATTTGACTCCCGATGAGTCATTTCTCGGTCAAAACGCCAGCATCCCTAACCGTACCTGGACATTTATCAACCCGAAAGTGGGAGTAACCTACCGCTTCACCCCGTTGATTGATGCTTACGCTTCGTTCGGCCACAGTGGTCGGGAACCTACTCGGTTTGATATTTTGGGTTCTACTCAGATTAATGCATTCAACCTGGCGAGTGTGCAAGATGAGAATTCAGTACAAGCAGAATATGTGAATGATTTTGAAGTTGGAGTACGAGTTCATCGAGGCAAACTGGCCGGGCAAGTCAACCTATTTTATATGCAGTTTGAAAATGAAATTGCGCCCATTGGCGAAAACATTCCCGAAGGCTTCGTGCAGCTAAGAAAGAATGTGCCAAACAGCTACCGGCGCGGTATTGAGCTGGATGGAAAATATACTCCGACCGATCGGTGGACCATTGCGGGTAACCTGACCTACATGCAAAGTAATATTGATGAGTTTGCGCCCGATGGCAGTGATCAGATCTTTCTCGACGTTGAACCGATTGTTAGTCCCGAATGGCTGGTGAATGCTTCGGTAGGCCATGAATTTACTAGCTGGCTAGGAGCTTCGGTGAGCGGCCGTTATGTTAGTGAATCTTTTCTGGAGCCAACCAATCAGGCTGACTTAATGCTTCCTTCGTTCTTTGTGATGGACGCGCAGGTGACCGCAAAATTTAGAAAGCACGAGTTAAGTATTCATACTAATAACTTGTTTGACACGGAGTACTATAGCTTTGGCCAACCTGTAGAATATGAGGGGCAAACTGTGCCTGGTTATTTTGTCCAGCCACCCCGTCACGTCTACGCCATTCTTCGACTTCGTTTTTAAGATAATGAAGGAATTAATGACTGATAACCAATTAACAATCAGTAACTAACAATTAAACAACTCACTCTATCACCAAAACAAAACACACTAAAATATGAAATTATCCCTAGCCTTAGATTGGTCACCCAACAGTTTACACGCAGGCTATTTTGTAGCCGAAGCGAAAGAATTTTATAAAGACGAATCGCTAGATGTGACATTCGTTAACCCGGAAGACGACAACTACGCAAAGACTCCTGCTAAAAAATTAGCAGATAAAGAAGTACACTTAGCAATTGCTCCTTCTGAAAGTGTAATTAGCTTTAATACATTGAAAGAATCAATTCCACTAACGGCGGTGGCGGCGGCTTTACAGAAAGACGCTAGTGCTATTGTAGTTCGAGCCGATAGTGAGATTAAACGTCCGGCACAGCTTGATGGAAAAATATTTGCTTCCTACAATGCCCGCTTTGAAGATGATATTGTGCGCCAACTTATTAAGAATGACGGTGGGCAAGGCAACATTCAAATTTCTAATCCTGCCTATCTGGAAATGTGGCGTACGGTAGCCGATGGTTCTTCTGATGCCACCTGGGTATTTCTACCCTGGGAAGGGCCTAAGGCAAAAGTAGAACAGAACTTGCTATTCCGCGCCTTTACGTTAAAGGATTATGGTATCCCCTACGGTTATTCCCCGCTCCTTATTACTCACACTGATTTTATTTCTGAGGAAGAATCGGCGATTCGAGCGTTTTTACGAGCAGCAGAAAAAGGCTGGCGTTATGTTGCAGAAAATCCAGAAGAATCTGCCGAGTTATTACATAAGGAGTTTAGCCATACTAACTGGCAAGACTTACCTATGCTGAAAGAATCATTACAAATGCTGGCACCGTATATTCTATCTGACAAAGGTCGCTGGGGATTTATGGATGGTACTCGCTGGCTAGATTTTGTGGAATGGATGATCGAGAGCCAGGTATTAAAGAATGTAAACGGCGTGCCGATGAATATTGGGCAGATTGATACTTCCATGTTCTATACCAATGATTTCTTCAAGTAGGGGAATGTAAAAAAGTGTAATCTTACGCTAAACCTTTCATGGGAAGGTTAACTGGTTGTATTTATACTCGCTTTATTCGACTTTTAAGTCCGGCGATTAACCAAATGCATGCGAGTATTTATACTCAGTATAACGTATTACCTCACTCTAGGAATTAGTTTAGCCAACGCTCAGTGGCAGCTACAGGTAGTTGGTAGTGACACTGAACTGGCGTTTTTAAGGCCGTACCTTCCCTCCTCAGATTTTCTTAGTCGAGCGGAGACACGTCAAGCAGCCAACAATATAATTACTGAACTTCAGCAGGCCGGCTATTTCCAAGCGTATATTGAGCTACTGCCACCGAAAGATAGTTTAGAGTATCGAGTTACTATTCACGCCGGAAATTCTTTTCGGTGGGCGTATCTCCAGCCCGGTAATCTAGATCCTCTTCTGCAAGCTTATTCCGGTTATCGGGAAGAGTTATTTTTGCGGCAGCCTTTCCTCTACACCGATTTTCAGAAACTAGTGAATAACTGTTTGGAATACACCGAAAACAACGGATATCCGTTTGCTTCAATACAACTGGTAGACGCTGAAATCAAAAATCAAGAGGTTTCGGCCACATTAGCTTATCAGTCGGGTCCGCTGATTCGTTTTGGCGAGCTAAATATTGAGGGAACCGAGAAAATAAATCCTGAATTTCTGGAAGCCTATTTAGGTATTCAGACGGGAACAATTTATAGTGGGAAGAAGGTTGCTCAAATTTCTTCTCGCCTACAGCGACTGCCTTATTTAATGCTTACTGGGCCAATTGAGACAAAATTTCAAAATGAGGCAGCTGATTTGTACTTACCATTGGCCTACCAAGCTAGTAGTCAAGTAGACGGTATACTGTCGGTGCTTCCCGCCGAAGGGCAGGGGGGAGGAGTACTTTTAACGGGTGAACTAAACGTTTTGCTTCGCAATTTGAGCCGTTCCGGTAAAATGTTTTCGCTAAATTGGCAACGATTGCAAGTGGCATCTCAACAACTATCTCTAGAATACAGCCATCCTAACGCACTACGATCGCCTCTAGGAGTAAATATTAATTTTAATTTGCTGAAAGAAGACACCCTGTTTCTTAATCAGCAAGCGAAACTAGCACTCTCTTACTTAATTAGTGGAAACCATCGGGTTGAAGTATTTGGCGATTGGCGTAGCAGCCGACTCATTGGAGAAAATACAACAACAACTGACTATAATATTCCATCACTAGCCAACACTGCAGTTAAGGGAGGGGGAATAGGTTACAACTGGAGTCAGGTTGATGAGCTACTATTTCCCCGGCGAGGGTATCTATTAGCCTTGGAAGGTCGGCTAGGGCAGAAAACTACTTCCTTTTGGATGAGCGAACCCCTTCAAGCTGGTCAGTTAACTCAGCACTCAGAAGCTAGCTTGCAGTGGGCGGGCGAACTTTCTTTTGCCCAACATTACATGGTTGGACCCGCGTTAGGAATATATAGCCGGTTGCAAGGTGGCGGCTTGGCCGACAACCAGCTATTTGCCAATGAGCTTTACCGTTTGGGTGGCCTCCGAAACTTACGAGGCTTTGCTGATAAAGTCTTTTTTGCATCGCAGTACGTCCTTAGTAATCTTGAGTTACGTTGGCTATTAGAGCCAGAAAGCACGATTCCCTCGTATTTATTCGCATTTTACGACCAAGCCTGGATGCAACAGCAAGGTCAGCAGCATAATACTATTGATACCCCTTTGGGAATGGGGGCGGGTATCAGTATAACTACACGAGCGGGACTGTTCAGTTTAGCCTACGCTTTAGGAAAATCGCAAAACCAAACGTTGAGCTTCTCTGCTTCTAAGGTACATTTTGGCTATATTAGCCGCTTCTAAACCGCGTTCTGTTAAAAACTTACGCGTTAGAGAAAGATAAGTGTTAGCTACGGTACGATTCGTGTAACCATACAAAGCGAAATGGCCAATAAGAGAAGTTTATTATTGAGTGTTTTATTTCTACTAAGTATGCCTCTGTGGGGACAGTCATTAGAGGAGGTATCTGAATACTTTGTAGTAAAAGATCTGCGACAGGATTGGCTCACCGTAGATGAATCTAATCGCTATGTCCCTTATGTTAGCGGGCAGAAAAAAGGAGTGGTAGTGGGCTTGCCGTTAAATTTAGCGCGTTTTCAAGGAAACCATATTCGCTGCTGTGTACCGCGTAATAGCTCGTTATTTATTGATCAGCAATTGGTTAGAAACTTTGATCAATCGGATTGTATTGTTCTCAATATTGATAGTCTACAAAACCAGCATGCTGAAATGGTTTTTCTGACGATCTTCCAAGCGCAGAAGGACTTCGACCGTGTGCATGTAGAAGTAGTGAGCTTTGGTCAGAATTTAGCCGAAGAAAATCCAGTATTGGCTAGAGCAGTAGCCGTTAAAATGAATTTCTTTATAGTGGGAATACTCATCTTACTAGTCTTTTATGCCGTACTTAAGCATCAGTATGGAAAGAACTTCAAGGTAATATACAATGTTTCTCGCATCTTCTCCTCCAAAGTACGAGAAGATGACACTCGGGTTAGGCTGGTTACAGAGGCTCATATTGCTTTTCTTATACAGTATTGTCTATTGATTTCTTTTTTGCTAATTATTGTCGTTCCACCTACTACTGAGCTTCCCTATATTATCTCTTATATTTCATTTCCTCCGTCTAGCTTTTCTGAACACTTACTACTCTGGGTAGAGCTTGCACTTATTGTACTCGTTATTATTTTAGTAAAATATCTACTGCTCATGTTGTTGGGTTCTTTGTTCCGGTTGCGGGTTATGAAATACCTGCATATGTTTGACTTTATGCGAATGTCATTAGTGTTCTGGACAGCAGTATTTTTTGCGGTAATTTGCTTTTATCCTAACCTTCAATTTCATACAGAAATCTATTTACAAAGCTTAATTTATGGGTTTTTACTATTTGCACTATTCCGAATAGTTATCTTGTATTTTCGCTTATCTCAGAATGCTTCGTTTAGAAATATATATTTATTTTCATACATTTGCGTTGCAGAAATTATCCCACTACTAGCTGGGCTTGAGTTACTTATAGGTTAAGTATTTATTCCATAAATAGTAGAATTAATTTGAGCTTGGTTGCGTTTCATTACTAATGGCACGTTCACCCAGTACATGGAGTTTTTCCGTATTTTACGTAGTGCAGCACTACGTTACTGATTCGATCAACTATTGATAATTTGTAATAAAAACTAGAGGTATACGCATGAGTGATAGTAAGATTAACAGTGAAAGACTTTTTCCAGTAAATAGCATTCTCGTATCCCAGCCTGAGCCACAAAATGGTAAATCACCCTACTTTGACTTAGCTGAGAAATACGATACTAAAGTGGATTTTCGCCCTTTTATTGAAGTGAAACCCGTCAACGTAAAGGATTTTCGCAAACAAAAAATTGAGATACTTAATCATACGGCCATTATTTTTACCAGTCGTAATGCGGTAGATCATTTCTTCAATATTTGCGCGGAGCTGAAAATAGAAATGCCCTCTGATATGAAGTATTTCTGCATATCGGAGCAAACGGCTAACTACCTACAGAAGTATATCGTAATTCGCAAGCGCAAGATTTTCACCGGTTTTCGCACCGCACAAGATTTAATTGAGATACTAAAGAAGCACAAGGATGAGAAATACTTATTTCCGTGTTCTAGTATCCGAAAAAACGATATCCCTGACTTCTTGAAAGATGGTGAATATAAGTATACTGAAGCCGTTATGTACGAAACGGTGGCGGCCGACTTATCGGATTTAGAAGATGTCTATTACGATATTATTGCGTTCTTTAGTCCGTCAGGTATTAACTCTCTTTTAGTAAATTTCCCGGACTTTAAGCAGAATAAAACGCGTATTGCTGCATTTGGACCAACGACAGCCAGCGCAGTTCGCGATGCCGGATTGGTTCTAGATATTCAAGCTCCTATGCCTAATGCTCCATCTATGACCGGGGCACTCGAGTTTTATATAAAAGAGGCAAACAAAAAGCTTCAGCAAGAGGTGAAAAAATAATACTGGATGGTTAGTACAATTCTGCGAATAAGCATACGTTGTATGGAAAAGTACATTTCTACTCGAAAAAAATAAGCGTAGAATTTTACTTTTAGGCCTAATTTAGAGTCTTTTAGGTATGAAAAAATCGCTTATTGTACTTGTTTTCCTGAGCATTGGTTATGGTATATCCTACGGACAGCAAAGTGCCCAGTTCAGCCAGTACATGTTTAATACCTTATTTTATAATCCTGCCTATGCTGGTGTAGAAGGGGTCACTACTATTACGGCATTTCACCGAACTCAATGGGCAGGGTATCAACCTACTACCGGAGATGTTGGTGGGGGTATTAATACGCAAGTAATTAGTCTTAATACTCCAATTTTGAAGCTAAGGAGTGGATTTGGACTGCATGTTGTCAACGATCGAATTGGACCACTCACTAATCAAGAAGCGCAGGCTTCGTTTGCTTATCATTTAGGTGTAGGTTCTGGAAAGCTTAGCTTAGGTGTTCGGGTTGGTGCTTTTTCTCAAACTATTGATTTTGATCAGTACCGCTGGGTAGATTCTAACGATAAACTTCGCCGAGCTGGTCGTGATTCTCAGATGCGCCCTGATTTTTCGGCGGGTGTTTTTTATCGAGCTCGTCAATTCTACGCGGGAATTGGTTTTAAACATTTAGTAGATACGCAATTTAATCTTGGAGGAATAGATACGCTGAATAATCCATTACAGAATCACATGACAGTTATGGCTGGGTTCGACTATGAACCAACGTATAAATTGCGATTAACGCCATCATTTTTAGTACAGTCTGATCTAAATACTTATTCATTTGATATTGGAGTAATGGCTACGTACGACGATACCATGTGGGGCGGATTATCTTATCGCCAGCAAGAATCTATTATAGGTATGATTGGATATAGCTTCTTTCGAGATAAATCATTAAAACTAGGGTATGCATTTGACTATACAGTAGTCGCCCCAGAGGCTAAAGCTACCTCATCGCACGAAATTATGGTAAGCTATAGTTTGCCGGTCTCTTCAGGTGGTGAAAAGAAAATTATTAGAACTCCTCGCTTTAGACAATAGAGCATTTATTTAAAATATACAACTGATTATTGGTATATTTAAATTTTTTTGCTAAAAACAGGAAAATATTACAAAGCAGGAATTCTTAGGTTTTTAGTTCGTTCTTATTACGAACATTTACAATATTTGTGTTCGTGTTAACGTGTATGTTATAAACAATTTGTGTTATGTGTAAAATTACTCGATGCAGCAGTGCTGTCTTATCTATCTGTGCGCTAATTGCGTTACAGGGCTGTGGCCTCTTCGGAGGTGGCGGGGATGACTTCGGGCAGCTTGTCGGTGTGCAGGGTCGCGAATACGATGGCATGCCAACCCCGTATGGCATGGTAAAAATTCCTGCCGGAACATTCCATATGGGGCAAGCCGACGAAGACCCTATTGCTACCCAAGTAAGCTTTAATAAGCAAATTACTATTGGGGGCTTTTTTATGGACGATACCGAAATTACCAATAATGAGTATCGTCAGTTTATCCAAGAACTTCAGGAAGGAGAAGGAGAGTACGAATTCCTATTGGGAAGAGGTGCGAACTTCGTGGATGAAGAGCTATACCCTGATACTACGGTATGGCAACGTAATTATACCCATCATATGGGTGATCCGCTAGTACAGTACTATTACTCTCATCCCGCGTTTGATAACTACCCAGTGGTAGGGATTGACTGGGAAGCTGCCAAAGTTTTTTGTCAGTGGCGAACTGCTTATTTAAATGAGTATCGCGAGAGCAATGGTATGTTTATCATGCCTAACTTTCGACTTCCTTCTGAAGCTGAGTGGGAGTACGCTGCCCGTGGTGGTCGCGATATGGCTAAGTACCCCTGGGGAGGGCCATATATTCGGAACTCAAAAGGTTGTATGTTGGCTAACTTCAAACCAGGGAGAGGAAACTATTTTGACGATGGTTTTGCCTACACCGCTCCGGTAGCCGCTTATTTCGCGAACGACTTCGGGTTATACGATATTTCCGGTAACGTAAGCGAATGGTGCGAAGATGCTTGGAATCCAGCGTCAACGGCTATTGTTTGGGATTTGAATCCAACGTACAATGATCCTAACGAATTTCGGAAGGTAGTTCGAGGCGGGTCTTGGAAAGACGTATCGTTCTTTCTACAAACCGGTGCTCGTACTTTTGAATACAAAGATTCTACTACAGCTTACATCGGCTTCCGTTGCGCAATGACGTACATTGGCCGTTCAGCAGGTAACGAATTCAATTAATCATATAATCAAATATTAACATTCTATTTCTAAAACTTTTAAAATCATGGCAAAGAAAAAAGGTGGATTTTCAGAATTATTGTACGGTAGCATTATGCCCAAAATCTACGGAATTGGAGCAGCTGTCGTAATTGTTGGAGCAATGTTTAAGATTCTACACTTGCCCGGTGCAGGTCTTATGTTAGGGGTAGGTCTTACTACTGAAGCAATTATCTTCTTATTCAGTGCATTTGAACCTAAGCACGCTGAGTACGACTGGTCATTGGTTTATCCGGAATTAGCCGGTGATGCTCAAGCAACTACTCGTAAGCAGATTTCTAACGGAAAAGGTGACTCTGTTTCCAATAAGTTAGATACTATGCTGGAGAAGTCTAAAGTAGGTGGCGAACTAATTGATAGTTTAGGCCGAGGAATGCGGAACTTATCTGAGTCGGTAAATAAAATCGGAACTATTACTGATGCGGCGGTAGCTACTAATGAGTACGCGAAAAATGTGAAAACAGCGTCTCAGTCGCTCACCAACATGAATAAGTCGTACGAAACTACGATTACAGCTATGTCGGAAATGACTTCAGCTAGTAAAGATGCTAAGGAGTATCACGCTCAGGTGCAAACAGTAACCAAGAATTTAGCTTCGCTAAACGCAGTTTACGAAATGGAGCTTCAAGATGCTAACAGCCACTTGAAGTCAATGAACAAGTTCTACTCAAACTTGAGTGGTGCTATGGAAAATGTAGCTGAAGCTAGTAAGGACGCCGAGCAGTTCCGTACCAATTTCTCATCGTTAACCGGCAATATTGCTTCGTTAAACAAGGTGTACGGCAACATGTTGAACGCAATGAAGGCGTAATTAAAAAAATCAATTTTAAACGCTAAAACAGGACAACATGGCAGGAGGAAAAGAAACCCCCCGGCAGAAGATGATTGGTATGATGTACTTAGTACTGACCGCTCTTCTCGCCCTACAGGTAAGTAATACGATTCTCGATCGGTTTGTATTTATCGATCAGAGTCTTGACCAGTCAGCTGAAAGTTACAAAGTGAAAAACAGTGGCACGGTAGACCGTATTCGTGGCGCAGTGGAAGAAGCTGGAAATCGTGAAGAGGATGTTGCTGTGCTAAAAAAAGCCCAGCAAGTACGAGCTAAAACTAACGATGTAGTTAACCAGCTGAATGAGTATCGATCAACATTCGTGGAGAACACCGGCGGTACCGAAGAGAATGGTACCTACGTAGGTGGTAAAAACGAAGACGAAATTGCAAATTTAATGATTCGTCAGAAGCAAGGCGATGAGTTAAAGAAAGTGCTAAACGAATACGCTCAGTTTGTCGCTAAAGAATCAAATACTGCATTTGAACCATTGGCATTAGACGGACGGGAAAATCCGGTTTTTAAGGATAATCCTGATCAGAACAAGAAGAGTTTTGCGGAGCTTAACTTCCAAAATACTCCAATGGTAGCCGGACTAGCTACGTTGAATGAT
>NZ_JBARYM010000639.1:0-3006 GCF_049647865.1 Tunicatimonas sp.
GAATTATGTTGCTGATAAAAATGGCGAAAAAACGCGATGAAATAAAGAGCATCGGTGGCGTTAAACGTGCGGTGCTTAAAATTGAGAAAAGGCTTGAGATCATCTTCTTGATGATGCAAAATAAAATCGTGCGGAGCATTATCCATGTAGGAAAAAAACTCTTGGCACTTATTGATGATTGTTTTGCGTTGCCCCCAGGCCAGCACTGCCGCTATGAAACCACTAATTTCAATATCCTGCCTCTTCTGATACTGATGGGGAATGCTGATCGGATCGCTTTCAATAAACGCCGGACGATTGTAGCGGTCAAACTGTTCTTCTAAAAAATCACGCAGTTCTTCAAACTTACGCATGTAGCAGCCGCTCCTGCGTTAGCCGCAGTTCGTGTTGCTCCTCTCCATCCTGCCAGCTTACTACAATGCCTCGCCCCGATTCTTCAACGTTCCAGCTAAACGATTTAATGGTTTCGACGTACTTTAGCTGCCCAGTTTTCAGATTTAAGAAAACCAAATCAAAGTCAGGCAATTCTTTAGGGATTACGGTATTGAATTTCTGCAACAGCACTCCATCGAAGCAGGGATACTTGAAGTCGCCGAAAAAGTCTTTGGCTAATGCTTCGGCATTGTCGGGAATAGCCCGCAACTTATAATAAGCCGGACCGAACATAATTTCCTCCTTTAGCAGCCGCTCAATACGTAAATTATCGCTTTTAAAAAACGATTGCCAGCGAGAAGCTGTTGGCCGGGGAGCAACTTCCTTTCCAACATTAGGAAAGATTTTCCGAACCAGCGAGGTAAGCATCCACGACAATGTAGAGAACACCCAAACCACCCCGACGAACAGTAGCGAGAAGACCATGATAATCGGATAGAATACAGAAAAGATTCCGGTCCAGATCCAGTTAAGAATTTTTTTGGAAGGTGTTTGTTGCGACATCGGTACAGACTAAAGCGTGTAATTGTATTAAGTATAGTATACAAAATTACAACTCAATAAATTCCGAGTTGGTTTTTAGATTAATTTCATCAGTTCATAGATTCTTAAACCAGTAAGTGACAATTTGTACGCTTACTCTTTCGTAAATTTCACAAAAGTTTCACAGCCCGCTTACATTTCGATAACATACGCTGAGGTAGGCAACTCTTAAGTGTAGAAATCGGTATTCTGTATAGAAGCCGACATTATTGCGCGAAAGGCTGCCGACAAACCGGACTATTTATATGATGAATACCGAAACAAATTACTGGTTCTTTGAAGAAGTGAATTTTGTCAATATTTTCTGCCCCCAAAGAATTGTGGAGTTAGATGACCAGATTGAGCACCGGGAGTATCAGAAAAATGATAGTGTTTATACCATTGGTGAGCCTTCAGAGTACGTCTATATCGTTAAGCAGGGACGGGTAAAGGTCGGAATGTATTCAGAAGATGGGAAGGAGATTGTGAAGACGATTCTTACTCCCGGTGAAGTGTTCGGGGAAATGGCCCTGACCGGAGAAGACAGTCATCGCGATTTTGCAGTAGTACTAGATAATGACACGATTGTTTGCCCAATGACACTAGATGATATGCGAGCTCGGATGGCCGATAATCAAGAGTTGAGCTTGAGCATATTTAAGTTGGTAGGTAAGCGAATGCAAAAATTGGAGCGGCGCATTGAACTACTGATTTCTAAAGATGCCCGCACTCGGGTGACAGAATTTCTGCGCGATATGGCCCAGGAAAAAGGCCGCAAGGTAGGCTTTGAAACTATGATTCCCAACCACCTCAAGCACCAAGATATTGCTAGCCTCACCGGAACCTCGCGGCAAACGGTAACGACTATTCTCAATGAGTTGAAGGAAAAAAACATCATCAACTTCGACCGACGTAAAATTTTAATTCGTGATTTAGAGCTATTACGATAGTGGCTCCTGTCCGCCTGCTGACCTAACTTCTGTTCAGAGTAAATGAATCTTGTTATATGAAAACTCTACTCCGTTTCATCGCTCTCGCACTACTGATAGTCGCGGTTAGTCCCGCTTTCGCCCAAACCAATTTGCAACAGTACACTCCCTCAGTATTACTGAATAAAGGGCAGTGGGAGTTCAAGCACTTCACCAATGTGTATACCCAAACCAAAGCCTTTGACGACCAGCTTCGCAAAGATGATCAACGGATAGATGGCCGACAAACATTTGCTACGGGAATTAATCAATTTATGTACGGCATCAGTCCTAAATATTCGCTTGGGTTAGATGTTTGGGTGAAGTACGTTAACATTAACGACGGTCAGGGGCAACGCAACCGAGTTGGCCTCACGGGAGTTGGTCCTAAAATTAAAATAGCTCCATTCAAGAATGCTTCGCGCTTGTCATTTCAAAGTACCTTTCTGATTCCTGTTTCGGGTGATACGGAAAGTCGGGCACCTGATACCATGTATCCGGGCTTGTTTCTGGAGTTTGATCGCTTCTTATGGATCAACGAAGCCTTCTACGACATTCCCTTGTCTTCTAGCACTCAGCTATTCGTTCGGGGATCAGTGTGGACGTCGTTTCCTCGAAACTCCTTTCGTATGCAACCTTTTATTGAGACTCCTATTACCGCGTTTTTCAACTACTTTCCAAATTCCCGGCTCACCTTATACACCTCGCTGGAAGCTTGGATCAAGCACGTTGAAGATTTTCAGGACGAAAATGGGATGAACGCCAACCGAGTCAAATTCTTTAGCTCTTTCTTCTCCCAAGCTGGGCTAGGCGCAAAATACCAAATTATCCCTGGACTGTTGGAGGGGGAGTTACTATATACCAACTTCTGGCTAGGCAGTCCTGGTGAGGGAGCCGGACAGACCTTTAATTTCGGACTGAGGGTTATTCATTAATCTACCTTCTCTAAAGACAGCCATTTCTTATTTCCAATTCATATAAGGTACGGGGCATAGCGGTTGGGCTATGATGAGTGGGGATTAGAAAGCACTAACCTTTCGTCTCGCACATAGCCACACCTTGATTTAAATTTATTACTTGTGGC
>NZ_JBARYM010000640.1:0-9550 GCF_049647865.1 Tunicatimonas sp.
ATACCTGGCATGTTTTCTCAGCTGAGAATCAGTGGGTACGGGATTATACTTTTGAACGTATTCAGCCCGTGGGTATCAACCTGTACCAGATATCCTTGGGAAAAACTAAAACATTTGTAAATCAGGATGGTGAACCCATCATCCCCCCTCATTGGCGGGTAGAAAAGTTAGTAGGAGAGTTCGCGGTTTTATCTAAAGGCGATCAGTACGGAGTGCTCCGTAGCAGTAAGTCTTCTGAGCCCCAGCATAGTGTTGTACTTTCCCCTAAATTTGATTCTTTACTAATTGACGGCCGATTTATCCTGGCAGCTCGGCAGATAGGTGATCAAGGCGATAACTTAGCTTGGTCGTTGTTTGATCATCGAGGGGTAAGTCTTACGCCCTTTACTTATCAAGCGATGCTACCTCAGCAGGAAGGGCGGTTTCTGGTGAAGCGCAAAGATCACTGGGGCTACATTGATACCACCGGATTGGAGGTAATTCCCTGTCGCTACGTAAAAGCAACTTCCTTTAGTGGAGGAGTTGCTAGCGTAGATTTTACTGAGGGGCAGGGCGTAATTGATCGGCGAGGGAGGTGGAAAATTCGTCCGTTCAGTTACAAAGGAGCAAAACTGTCGCTAGAGCGAGTGCATGATGATTTATATATCTTCCAGACCGAAGCCCGCCACTACGAACCGGTGCGCTACGGACTCATGAACAGCCAGGGAGCAACATTATTTACCTCCTTTAATAAATTAATTAACAACGGTCACAGTATCTGGGAACGCAATGATCAGGGAAAATACGGCTTGGTTAGCTTTGCGGGCGAGCGGATGATGGCGGTGCAATATGATAGTATTTCCTCGCTTCAGGAGGACATGGTGTACGTATTCCAGAAAGAAGGCAAATACGGTATTCTTGGTCAAGATGGCCAGCAATTGGTGGGGCTGGATAATGAGTTTGAAGAATTACACCCGATGAGCAACGGCTTCCTTGGGGTAATGATTCATCAGAAATATGGGTTTGTAGATGAATTTGGGCGACTACGAATTGCGAACCGCTACGATTCTATCACCCGCTTTCAGAATAATATGGCGGCGGTGAAGCTGTTAGGGCGATGGGGTTATATTGATAAAAGCGAACACCTAATTGTGCAACCCCACTTTGATCGAGCCACTCCCTTTCAGGGCAAACTGGCGGTAGTACAGAAAGAGGATCGCTTGGGAATTGTCAATCGGCAGGGCAAAGAAGTAATTCCCGTAGCGTACGACCGAATTGTTCCCACTCAGCAGTATCGCTTTAAACTAGAAGAGCGTCGGGAAGTAGGAGGTAGGGAAGTACCTCAGGTAGGTCTGGTTAGTGCCAGCGGTAAAATGTTAATTCACCCGAAGTACGACGCTCTGGAAGACTTAGGTAACGGCTACGTCATCATTCGTCGCGGAGAACGCTACGGCTTGGTTACGCTAAACGGACGTAGTACCATTCCGCTTAAACACGATGGCCTCATCTATGATTCTTTCAACGATGTGTACTTAGCTCTCGAAAAGCCCACCTGGAAAACGTTAGATATTCCGCAGTAATTCTACTAATCGGAAGAGGTGCTTCCGGGAGCGCTGTATTCCTCACTATCAATAACCAGTACCCAATCGTTCGCAGTGGTAGGGGCTTCTACTTCAACTCGGTTCGATTTTTCTAATTTTTTCCCCGGGAAGTTATTACCGGTTCGGGGGTCGTACCACCAAGTAGATAATTCTTCGCCAGATAGCGCGGTTAAATCCAGACGTTTACTTCCTCCTTTGGGCAGATAGATCATAGCGTAGCGGCCCTGCTCATCTCGAGTTGCACTTACGTACTCGGTATAATCTGGCTGGGGTCCAACTACCATAGATTGATCCGGCACTCTAGTTAGAACAGGCCGAGAGAGCACCAGGTTTTTTAGGTGCTGCACCTGATTAGCCATCGGTAAATCTAGTGAAGCATGCCATGGGCCTAGTGGCTGATTGATAGGCTCCCGATCCGGTTGCCACATTTGCCATACCGCGTGACAACCGTAGGTCTGACCAAATGCTCCGGCAAATACATTCCAGTACATGATCCGGCGGATATCATCGTGGGTGCTGTAACCTCTCTCGTTAGCATTGAAGCAGTGGGGATGATTTTCGTACAACGGCTCCCCATCTAGCACCGGCTTATTGGGCGAGAGCGCGTAATCATGTTCAATATGTTGGTAGGTACCTTTGTTGGCACAGTGCCCCGTCTGGTGCATATTAAAATCCAGCCATTCTTCATTATGAAACCAAGTGGAAGAGCCCCCCTCACCTTCTTCGGTGGGCTGAGGGTGAAATGTCATCAATGTATTTTCGTAACCACCCGCTGCTGCTGCAATCCCTTCGGCCATATTATTCCAGATGGCAATGTCATCCGAATCTTCCCGCGGATTTCTGTCACCACCAATAACCCACACAATGTTATCGTAGTCTTTGTACCGGTTACCCATCCACTCTCCGAATACTCGAGCATTCTCCGGATTGAAGACTACCGGGCCAACTCCCCAGCTTTCAGTATTTACTTTGTCGCCCCAGGTAGGTAATAGAGCAATATAAATTCCTAGCTCATTCGCCTTATTAATGACATAATCCACGTGCTCGAAGTACGCATCGTTAGGCTTGGTAGGGTCGTTGTTCAGCAGAGGTTTGTCACCGTAGGGGTTCGGAGTGTTAAGTCCGTCGATTTCGGCCAGCGCTACCGCCTGCACCACATTAAATCCCTGGGAAGCTCTCTTTTCCAAGTAGCTGGTGGCTTCCTCCTTATCGCAGCGGTGAAACAGTTCCCAGGCAGTATCGGCCAGCCAGAAAAACGGTTCACCATCTTCCGTTACCAGATAACGTCCGTTTTTGTGAACGGTCAGTCGTTGGGCATCTAGGTTGAAAGCACAAAATACGAGAATTGCTGTTGCAAGAAATCGGTTCATTGTTACTATATAGGTTTGTTTATGTTGTTTTTTGAAATTGATGAAGCTAATAAAGATATATACCTTTTTAATCTAACAGTTAGCGGAAAGAATGGGTGAAAGTTCTGGAAGTTTTTACTTTAATGTAAATCGTTAACTTATCAATTTATTTAATCTTCATCAACAGTTTTTAGTATCTGTTCTTGAAGCTTCTCACTAATCCAAACACCTTTATTAGACAACTCTTCTAGTAGTGGCTTAACTGTCCAATGAGACCTTTTGCTTTTGCCTTTATAAGCACTCCTATAGTCCCGGTAACTTTCAAATCGGCGTGCTCAGCGTGAAACCGCCCAAGGGTTTCATCGAGAATAATCAGATCAGCATTCATCTCGGTGGCTAATATAATTGCTTCAGATTCTCCCGCATCTAAATCAAGGAAATACTTAACGGCCTGATCATCTCGAACACGACAGATATTTATCCAATCTACTTCTACTAAATCCTGGTAGTAACCTTTCACTTTTCCGGCTTCAATCTCATTATATACAGCGAGGGGAATGTAAATTTCCTGGTATAGCTGCTGAAGTAGTTCTAGTCGGTTAAGCTTAAGTAAAGATATGATGGGAGTTGTATTTGATACAACGTTAGGCATTCAGCACATCATTGTTTAAGTCTCGATCAATATGTTTCCCAAAAAATGACACTTGGTATTTTCCTAATAGCTCCAGAAAATCTATTCTTGCTAACCCTAAAGCTTTAGCAGCGGTGCTAGAAGATACTTTTCCTAGTTCGTAGAGCTTTACCAATGCGCTAATTTTCATCTCCATCTCAAAGTCTTTGGCATTAAGTCGCAGGGAGTTAGCAAGAAATTCGGGGTACTCTACATTTATAGTTTCTTTCATCTCACTCTATTAAACAGTAGAATAATTGATATTTGTTCGTACGGTATGTAAACTTCTGATGCATATCTACAGCTCCAAGCAAAGGTTTTTATTTACTAGACTTACTGCCATCACCCTGACCGGAAATGGATTCTCGCATATCAGTGTCGGCTTGGATGTTCTGCATTTTGTAGTAGTCCATCACGCCCAAGTTACCACTGCGAAACGCATCGGCGAGGGCTCTGGGTACATCGGCTTCGGCTAAGATTACTTTGGCGCGGGCTTCTTGCGATTTGGCGCGCATCTCCTGCTCTTCGGCTACGGCCATTGCGCGGCGTTCTTCCGCTTTGGCTTCAGCTACTTTCAAATCGGCACTGGCTTGATCAATCTGGAGCTTAGCACCAATATTTTCCCCAACGTTTACGTCGGCAATATCAATGGATAAAATCTCAAAAGCCGTTCCCGCATCCAGTCCACGTTGAAGCACTAATTTTGATATTTTGTCCGGATTTTCCAGTACATCAGTGTGTACCGATGCTGAGCCAATGGAGGTGACGATTCCTTCACCCACTCTGGCTAGAATTGTTTCTTCACCAGCCCCCCCTACGAGTTGAGCGATATTGGCTCGTACGGTTACCCGGGCTTTGGCAATGAGCTGAATACCGTCAGCGGCTACTGCTGCTACATCAGGGGTGTTAATTACCTTTGGATTTACCGAAATCTGAACGGCTTCGAATACATCACGACCGGCCAAGTCAATGGCAGTGGCCTGTTTAAACGTGAGCCGAATATTGGCTTTATCAGCCGAAATAAGGGCTTTGATAACGGTAGGGACGTTCCCACCTGCCAGATAATGAGTTTCCAGATCAGAAGTAGTAATATCGAGCCCAGCTTTGGTAGCGGTGATTAGAGAGTTTACGATAATGCTCGGTGGCACTTTTCGGAGCCGCATAAACATCAGCTCGAACAAGCCTACTCGTACTCCGGAAAACTGAGCAGTAATCCAGAGGTTCACCGGAATGAAGTATAGAACTGTAAAGAACAATACTACTCCAGCGATAATAATAACAATAAGTGCAAGTCCGTCCATGTAGGTGTGTTTGGGTGTGTGTTAAAGTGTTATGATAATGGAAACCGGAATCCGAAGACCGGAATCCGGAATGCTAATAGTAAATAAATGCCTTCTTCGGTCTCCAGACTCCTTTCTCCCTAGCCTTCAACTATTGGTTCTACTAAAATTTTATTGGGTCGTACATCAACAACTCGTACTTCGGTACCAGCATCTACGTACTGGCCCAACGTACTTACTTCTACCGTAGTTTCTTTAAACTCTACTTTTCCCGAGGGACGCAAAGTAGAAAGTGCTATGCCGCGGTCGCCCTTCCAAACATTATGTTTTACTTCCTCATTTACCCGGCTTTGGTTAGAGCCTTTCAGCGATAATTTATCCCAGGCTCCGGTTCGCAAACTGAAGAATAAAGTGATGCCCAGTAAGGCAGCAGCAATTCCCAGTATGCCAAACCCAAGCGCGTTACCGTAACCAACAAAACTAACGATTACAGCAGCGGCGGTTAATAGCAAGCCAATAATGCCGAAAATGGTCGTCCCTGGAATAAAGATAAGCTCCACCACAATTAGCACGATGCCTACCAGCAGTAAAACGACAATTGATAACCAATCAAGCATAATTGAAAGGTAGGAATAATATAATAATTAGTGTTATAGTGCGAGGTGTTAATGTGTTAAAGTTCAAGTTATTGAGTTTAAGGCTCTGAGTCTACATCAATAAACGGAAACTCAGAACCATAACCCCCTAGCACTTTAATACTTTAGTATGCCTTAGCAAACAAAACTCTACGAGTAGAAGGTTTGCCGGAATAAACGCACTGGCCTTCTTCAGCTTTAGTGTTCAGTGGAATACAGCGTACGGTTGCTTTAGTTTCTTCTTTAATTTTGGTCTCGGTTTCTTCACTACCATCCCAGTGAGCGTATACAAAGCCCCCTTCCTGTTCCAATATCTTTTTAAACTCCTCGTAACTATCCACTTTCTGCGAGTTTTCTAGCCGGAATTTCTGGGCTTTCTGATAGATATTGTCCTGCATTTCAATGAGTAGATCCTGAATTTTCTGCGGAAACTGATCATCCATTGCCATAGTCTGCTTTTCCAGCGTATCGCGACGGGCTACTTCTACGGTGTTATTTTCTAAATCGCGGGGTCCTAAAGCCAGGCGAACCGGCACACCTTTCAGTTCGTACTCAGCAAACTTCCAGCCGGGTTTGTGCGTATCCCGACTGTCAAATTTTACTGAAATGCCCAAGTGCTGTAGTTCGGCCTTAAGCAGGTTTACTTTCTCCGAGATAGCGTTAAATTGCTCTTCAGTTTTAAAAATCGGCACAATAACTACCTGAATAGGTGCTAGTTTTGGTGGAAGCACCAAGCCATTGTCATCGCTATGGGCCATAATCAGTGCTCCCATCAGGCGGGTGCTCACGCCCCAAGAGGTGCCCCAAACGTGTTCTAAGCCGCCTTCGCGAGTAGCGAATTTTACATCGAAGGCTTTCGCGAAATTTTGCCCCAAGAAGTGAGATGTTCCGGCTTGGAGAGCCTTGCCGTCTTGCATTAAAGCTTCAATGCAGTAGGTTTCTTCCGCCCCGGCAAAACGTTCGCTGGGAGTTTTCAATCCGCGAATAACCGGAACGGCCATAAACTGCTCCACGAAGGTTGCGTAGATTTCTAGCATTTGTTCGGTTTCATCAATGGCTTCCTGCTTGGTAGCGTGAGCGGTGTGGCCTTCCTGCCACAAAAACTCCGTCGTACGCAGAAATAAGCGAGTACGCATTTCCCAGCGCACTACATTGGCCCACTGATTAATTAGCAGTGGTAAATCTCGGTACGACTGAATCCAGTTGCGGTAGGAGTTCCAGATCATGGTTTCGGAAGTAGGCCGTATAACTAGCTCTTCCTCCAGTTTAGCCGCCGGATCAACCACTACTCCACTACCATCTTCCGCATTTTTAAGCCGATGGTGGGTAACTACCGCACACTCTTTGGCAAAACCTTCCACATGTTCGGCTTCTTTGCTTAAGTAGGATTTGGGAATGAATAATGGGAAATAAGCATTGGTATGCCCAGTTTCTTTAAACATTCGATCCAGTTCAGCCTGCATCTTTTCCCAGATAGAAAAGCCGTAGGGCTTAATTACCATACAACCTCGCACATCAGAAGGCTCAGCCAGGTCAGCCTTTTTCACTAATTCATTGTACCAGGCCGAATAGTCCTGCTGGCGCGACGGAATTCCTTTCCCCATAAATCTGTTATATTGGTATAATAATTGCTATTTTTTATGTAGATTTGGTTAGTTTCTTACGTGCAAAGATATTGATAAGAAATCTTTTTCGGTGGTTTTGCCGTATAAAATTAAACATACAACCAGAAATTGAAGGAGGATATTTATGAAAAACTTACTTGCAACATTAACTCTTGGACTCAGCGGGGCGGTGCTCTTCAGTGCTTGTGCGCCCGGACAGTACGTTCAAGATACAGAAACTGATGATTTGTATTTTACGTCTAACGATCGTAATACGGTAGAAGTCACTCAGCTAAACACAGTAAAGAAAGCAGCTTACGATAAAGACGGTTCTTACGTCTATCAAGAAGAAGTAGCTTCTAAGAATTTTAACCCCGACGCAGTAGACGTTAATCGCTACACTAGCGAAAACGATGCTGAGCAAGCTCAAGCAGATTATTATGTATCTGAGGAAGAGAGAGCTTTAAATAATAACCAATTTAACGGAGCGCAAGCTAATTATGCTGCATTTGGCAATCCGGCGTTTAATCGCGCTCGGATGTGGAACGATCCATTCTTTAACCCGATGTGGGGCGGAATGGGTATGGGCCGCATGGGAATGGGAATGGGTGGATTCGGCAACCCATATTGGAACAGCATGGCGTTCTACGACCCATTTTATGATCCCTTTATGATGGGTGGACCTATGGGCTTTGACCCATTTTTTGGCCCTGGTTGGGGGATGCGTCCTGGATTTAATGTCAGCGTAGGTTTTGGCTTTGGGTTCGGAAATGCATTTGCTTTTGGTAATCCTTGGGGCTTTAACCGGTGGAATAGATGGAACCGTTTTGGTGGATTTGGCGGATTCGGCGGCTATAATGCTGGATTCTATGATGGCTTCTATGCTAATCCTTACAACCGATTTGGCTTTTGTCCACCAGCAATAGCAGCAGTACGTAACGATTTTGTTGCGGCTAATCAACGTAGAGTAACTCGAGGAGGTACATCTGCTAGAACTTCTCGGGCAGTCCGACAGAATACTGGTCGTCAGTACGATAATCGTACCCGTAGCCGAAACAGTTATACAGCTAATCGAAGTAATAGCGATGCTTACAATGCCCGCTCTAGAAATAGCCTTTATGAAGATCAAGGACGCGCCAGAAGTCGAGTATCTACTTCTGCCAATCGTTCTAATGTAGCTCCCTCTACTACTAGAAGTAGCCGTAGCTACGATCCTAATCGAGTACAGCAGCAGAGAAATAGTAACTATGGTACACGGCAACGTGGTACTACTACTGCCCCTAGCAGAGGTAATTCTAACTATAACCGCTCGGGTAGTCGCTCTCGGTCATATGGAAACAGTGGTAGTCGTAGTTCTTCTTACGGTAATAGCCGAAGTAGAAGCAGCAACTACGGAAGTTCTTCTCGTAGTAGTGGATATTCTTCCGGAAGTTCAAGCCGCTCAAGTAGTGGTAGTTACCGAAGTAGCGGTAGCAGTAGTAGCCGTAGTTCATCAGGTAGCCGAAGTCGAAGTAGACCATAATTTAGCAAACAAGCTTGGCTTAATTTAGTACTAAGAGTGTAATGAGAACGTTTTCTCATTACACTCTTTTTTTTTTTAAATCTATCCTATTATAATGAAAACTGTATTTCGTAGATCCTTTATTATAATCGGACTACTTACCATAGTTAGTCCGGTATTTTCTCAAATTGCTGAGGATGCTATATTATTTGGTCAGTACTCACCTACCGGAACCGCTCGTTTCCAAGCTATTGGCGGTGCTGGATTTGCATTGGGCGGTGATGTTAGTGCTGCCGCACTAAACCCGGCGGGATTAGGCTTTTACAATCGCTCTTCAATTGTACTCACCCCAGCCGCTAATAACCTTAACACGAACACGAACTATTTAGGAACATCAGCTGAAGTGTTTGGCACCCAGTTTAACGTTGCTAACTTTGGTATTGTGATTAACAACACGAAGGATGATCTGATTCCGGCCGACTGGCGAGGAGGTTCTTTCGCGGTTACTTATAATCAGTTAAATACTCTAAATTTTGAAGCCGAATACCAAGGAGATGGACTAAACAATTCAATTCTTAATGATTTTGCGGGCGAAGCTAACTTCCTGGTAGACGAATTTGGAGAAGACTTCAATACTATTCAACAGCGAGTAAACGACGGCAACATCATTGGCTTTGCTGAAGCGGCTTTACAAAACTTTCTAATCAGACCGGACGATACGGGGCAGAACTTCTTTGAATCTACTCCCGATGATGCCACTACCAACCAATCGGGGACTATTTCTACCACGGGTAACCTTTCGCAGTGGAATTTTGCCTACGGGGGAAATTATAAAGATAAAGTGTATGTGGGAGTAAGTGTTGGCTTTAGAGGATTCAATTACGAGGTAGAGAAAGAGTATCGCGAAACCTACAACTATACTCAGCAGTAC